>JACMJL010000076.1 GCA_014380625.1 Clostridiaceae bacterium | reverse complement strand
GAGCTAACAGAAACGAAAGTCATGATAGAGTCGATCTTGACGACTGGAGCTGTTGTAATGTCAAAATTAGAAAGAATTCTTTTAGTTGAACTTCCGGCAGGAAGAACGCATATAAGATTTAAATTCATTAAATAAAGTTAAATATAAAAAGCTCTCCTTTAGTTACTAAAGACAAAGGAGAGCTTTAAAATTAATGTTATATATAAATCATCAAACAATGAATATGCAAATACATACAAACAGTTATTGATTAATAATATCACTGGTTTTCTCCCTTCGAACTGGGTATTTAAACTAGGGGTTACTACGGATTGTTAAAATGAGAAGTAACTATTGAAATTAAAAGAGTTATATTTTGAGAAGATATAACCCTCCCGATAACCCTGATAATGTGTCAACCAATCTCTGTAAAATATTAAAACAATTAAACAGAAATTTGGTATGCCCAAAACTTATAGAATTTTAATCCGGGAAGCTAAAGTTGGAAGGAAAATTAAAGCTTTTATGGCTTATATCCATGGAATGGTAGATATAAACACACTTAAGGTTTCAATATTAGCACGATAATATTTTTATGAAAATCTAAAATATATTGAATTATCATGTATATTATTATATAATAGTAATTATTAGATAATAAATAAAATGGTAGGGAAATATGAAGGTGTGTATTGAGCTTTAAAAGACTTTTTGGAATGCTAAGTATGGAAAAGTTAGTGATAAATTCGGAGTAGTTTGGGAATTAAATTATCAATATTAATTATAATGACCAACCTTATAAATTAAGTTTATAAAGAGAGGTGGTAAATTAAATGAAAACAAGTAGTAATTCAAAAATAACTGTAGAAACAACAGTTAAGATACCGATAGAAAAAGCATGGGAATATTGGACAGAGCCAGAACATATAACAAAATGGAACAATGCTTCAGATGACTGGCATACTCCATTTTCAGAAAATGATTTAAAGGTTGGTGGAAAGTTTCTTTCAAGAATGGAAGCTAAAGATGGTAGTTTTGGATTTGATTTTAGTGGAATATATGATAATGTGAAATTAAATGAGGTTATTTCATATACTCTAGGTGATGGAAGGAAAGTTTTAGTGAATTTTAAAGTAAATGAAGGCGAAACAAATATTATTGAGATATTTGAAGCAGAGACTACCAATTCAAATGAGATACAACAATCTGGATGGCAGGCGATTTTAGATAATTTTAAGAAATATGCAGAGAAAATCAGCAATACGAGGTATAAAATGAAAGAACTACTATTTTCAATCATAATTAAAGCGCCAAAAGAAAAAGTTTGGAACACCTTATGGGGCGATAATACATTTCGGAACTGGGCAAGTATTATTGACGAAGGTACCTACATGGTAGGTGAAATAAGAGAAGGTAACAAAGTACAATTTATTTCATCTGTATCTGGTTACGGTGTAACAAGTAAGATAGTAAAACATATTCCTTTTGAATTTGTATTGTTTCGGCATATGACTGATACGATGGAGAGTGGAACTCAAGAAAGGGAAAATGAATGGACTGCTGGAAAAGAGAGTTATTTTCTAGCAGAAACAGATGGAGTTACCACTTTGACTGTTAAAATCGATGTTCCTCGCGAACCGGAAGAAACATTTAACACCAGATTTCCTAGAGCTTTAGAACGTGTAAAAAATTTAGCAGAAATAACGCAATAAAAATATGTGCCTTAAATGAAAACGCAACAACTAGAAAAATGCAGTTTTGTCGTTAGCTATGGCTAATTCAACTAAACTCTCTATTTTATTATAAACTATCAGATTCACCACCTTTTTTATGTTAATAAGTAATGATTATAAATCAAAAGAATTAAAGTCTATTTCAAGATCATCATAGATATTTACTTTGATTTTGTCCTTGAATGTATATATGTTAGGCATTTCATATCCATTATCAGTCAAAGTATAGACTAATACAGTTTGCTTCATAGGGTTGACTATCCAATATTCCCTAACCTTATAGTGGTCATAAAGGTTTAATTTTCTTATATAGTCATTGTTAGAATTAAAAGGTGATACTACCTCGATGATTAGATCAGGTGCACCAACGCAGCCTTTATCAGTTAATTTATTCTTATCACATATAACAGATATATCAGGCTGAACTGTAGTTTTACTATTAGATATATCATCATCATCATTTTTCAATATTACATCAAAGGGAGCAGGGTATATCTTACAATCACCTTTTTTAGATTTTATATAATTTCTTATTTCTGCTGCAACCTCCATGATTATCTCTTGATGGATTCTAGAGGGACTAGGGGACATTGGATAGATATGACCATCTATTATTTCGATTCTTTCATTCTCCGGGTAGGTTACATAGTCAGCATATGTATAAAGTTTACTCTCAGCGGTATTGCTCATAAATAATATTCTCCTTTCTATTTGTATTAGCCTTTTATATTTTATTTCAGAAATTTTTAATTTAACATTTTATAAAAAAATTCAAATACATCTCCAATTTATCTCTTGTAAATAATTATAATTCAATTCTTTTTCAATAGCAAAACCTATTTCATTATTCATTTATTAAGCTTAGGTGTTAATCGAATGGATTTTAATATATGCTTAAGTTCTTAATAGAAATGGCATGGTATCAGATACCTTATGTACATATTATAACAGTAATCTACATTCAGTTAGAGATATGAAGACAGGGTATAAGATTGCGGGATCAGTGGCTCTTGATAAAGCGCTAAAAACTGCTGCACCAGTACTTTTAGAACCTATTTGGGTTATGAGCAGTCTCAAGCAGGAGTGCCCATAGATCAAGTGTTCCAAGATCGTATTAAATCGTTGATTTCTATAAATGAAGTGTTGGATAAAATTGGATCGTGTATTATAATTATAACAATCAGAAAAATGAAATGGAGATTAGAATGAAATAATTATGAAGAAGATATGAAATATTAAGAAGAGTATGAGGAGGGTGATTATGAAAGCTGTAATCTATTATAAATATGGTACAATTGAACAATTGAGAATTGAGGATGTTGACACTCCGATACCTAATGAAAGTGAAATTCGTATTAAGATTTATGCAGTATCTATCAATGATTGGGATCTAGGGCTATTAAAGGGAGAGCCTTTTGTCAATCGTATGATTTCAGGTGTTTTTAAACCAAGTAAAAAAATTCTTGGATCAGATATTGCAGGGGTGGTTGATTATATAGGCAGTAATGTGACTAAATATAGTGTTGGTGATAAAGTATATGGAGATTTGAGTGATACATGGGGAGGATTTGCAGAATATGTCTGTACAACTGCCGATAAGGTACATAGTATGCCTGAGGGAATGGGTTTTGAAGAAGCCGCTGCTATTCCTCAGGCTGCGATGTTGGCAGTACAAGGACTTATTGACGAAGGAATGATTCAGACAGGACAAAAACTTTTAATCAATGGCGCAGGTGGTGGTGTAGGAACCTACGGAATCCAGTTTGCAAAGCATTGTGATATGGAAGTTACTGGTGTTGACATTGGAAGCAAACTTCAAATGTTAAAAGATATTGGTTATGATCATGTAATAGATTACAAAAAAGTAGACTTTACACAAACTGGTAATTTATATGATATTATCTTAGATACAAAGACCAATCGACCAACATCAAAGTATTTGAAGTGTCTAAAACCTGGTGGCTCCTATATAATAGTTGGTGGAGATTTTAGGAAATTATTAAAACCCTTGGTGTTCTCAAAGTGGATATCAAAACTAAGCGGTATGCGTATACGAGTTGTTATGCTAAAAACTAATAAAGATTTGCCGTATATAAATGATCTGTTTAAAGCAGGGAGGCTTAAATCCATAATTGATGAACATAGATTTACTCTTGAAGAAACTAAAGAAGCAATGAAATTCTATGAATCATCTACCTTTCACGGTAAGGTTGTAATCACTGTTTGTAATGATGGACAAGAAGATAAATAGTGTTTTTCCAGCGTTGCTTATACAATTGCTAGATGAATTAGAAAAAGAATGTGAAGCCAATGTGAAAAAGCTCCAGTTATTAGAATTACTAAAATAATATATTGGAAGATGAGATTAATGAAAATCTTATTTTTGAAAAGGATTCTAACAATGAACATGATAGGTATGCTGTAAAAGTTATAAATAAAGAAAGTAAATTCTTGGGGTTTATACCTATTTTCTTTAGCAAGGAGATAAGTGAAGCTATTGATAACCACAGAAAAATTATATGTATTGTAACTAATAAGGAATGTGAAAATGCCTGTGAAGAATGTATAAAGGTTAAATTAAACATTGATTAATTATTAGAAGGGGTGGACCAATACACCTCTTTTTTGTAAAATTTATGAAGGGTTATGAGCTCCAGGAGTGATTCTGGAGTTTTATTATATTTAATAATAAGTTAAATCACTAAAATAATCACAAGATAAATAACATAAAAAAGGATTCATATAATTTGTATTACAGCCATTGGTGCGCAAATACACTCCCTAGAGATATATTTTGGGGACCCAAACATGCTATTAATTTTATTGAGATCCAAGTAAAAACAGATTTTGAGGATTGGTGGCTTGATGATATTTGGGCTGAAGGCGGAGTTATAGTTGATATAGAGAAGAAAATTCTCCTAATGTATGGTGGAGAGGATATACTATTTGACATTCCGTTGAGAAAAATTTATTTAAAGCTGCTGTCTTAAGTTTGGCAAGGATGGCAAGTAAGGTGGGCATATGAAGGTTAAGAAAGTCTTAAAGTTATCAATTTCTTCAGCTGTTGTACTAATAGCAATTACTGTAGTAGTTCACATGACAAATTCAAAAAATCCAGAGGTAAAAACAAGTGATCTATCAAGTAAAGATGTACAGACCACTTCTACAGAAGCAAGTTATGCTATAAATCCTATAATGAGTAATATTGTTAAAAATAGTAAGGACGGCTATGTTCATGAAATGAAGTATACATCCGATGATATTACGGCAATTCTTAAAGCCGCAAAATCTTATGGAATCGATAATCCTTATCTTCCATCAATGGGGTATTATTCAGAATATGTCATGGAGATAAAAAAAGAACAGAAAGAGCTAGTTATTGTTTATCCACATTTTTCTGTAAGCCTATCATCGAAGGAGATACAGTCAAACTCTGAAGATGGTAAATTGAAGGATATAATATTGGCTATAGGTAAAGCAAAATATGTTCCCAATACACCATTAATATATATAATATTAAATTAACGTTTAATAATGGAGGGATAAATTTGAAAAAGAAGTTGTTATGTTTGATTGACATAACTTTGGTAGTTACTTTAAGTTCTATGCTTTTTACTGGATGTTTTAACTCTAAACAAAACAAAATAGTTTCAACTGTTAGTCCAAATAGTAAGGTTGCAGATTCTAAAGCGATGGCTCTTAATATACTGAATAGTACTATAAAATTGTCAGTAGATGATGCATTTACCAATGCAGAGATGGAAGAAGGGAAAAGTGGATATAAGTGGGATGATGCTTCATATTATCAATTTACAATTATGGATAAGACATCTGGCGATTTAGGAGATATTAGTAGTGTATACCTAGTAAAGAAAAAAACAAGAGATGTATATGTCTTAGATTTAAAAAAAGACCCATCTGGTAATGTATTAAAAAAATATCAGCCATAATAGGCAAAGTTGATAACGTTGTAAACAAATTTTTTGTTTGTGGCTGTGGTTATAGAGAGAAATTTTCTGCCTTTAACAAACGTAGAGATACAGAAAAAGAGTGCTGGTGAGGGAATTAATATATCTTTTCGATATACAAATCCTGCTGCCTGGAACTTGCTGTTATAGCTTACTCGTTGTGCCAAGAAAGACCAAGTCTTTCTAAGGCTCTCTCGGATAATCTCCTCACATTAAGTCCTAGTCCACAGGAAATAGTATTTCGTTAAATTATATTAATTTTATTTTGAGACATCCCCTTTTATTCTTCCACTAAATCTTTAATTGGTAGGCCTAAGATAGTTGAAAGTCTATAGGGATAAGTAGAAAACCTTAGGTTGTAAATTGTTTTGTAATCATATTATAAGTATGCCCATTATTTACAGTAACTACCAGTATGGTATAATATGGTATATTAATATTGCACCATTATGTAATAAATTAATCTACTGTATCTATTCCTTGTTAAGCAGATAAAACATCTTTAACTTTATAGTAATAAGAAAACGATAAAGATAAGATGGAGCAAATCATAGAAGTCTGCTAATGTTTCTTAATTGTATGGTTAAAAAGGAAGATCAAGAATTTTATGTCAAAATATTTTGGAGGGAAAAAATGATTAATATATTGATTGTTGAGGATGACGAAATTCAAAGAAAGAACTTTATAAACATGATTAAGGAATTAGGTAATAATTATAATATATTTGAAGCGGAGAACAATGAAAGTGCACTAGTAATTGCGAAAACTAACGATATTAATTTATTTTTTATAGATATTAAAATTGGAAGTTCATTAGGAATAGATTTAGGTTATAGAATAAGGGAAGTTGAAAATTATAAATTGACATGGATAGTATTCATAGCAGCTTTTGCAACTTATATGATTGAGGCTTTTAAACAGATACACTGCTATGATTATATTATAAAGCCATATGAAAAGGAAAAAGTTAAGGCAATGACTAGAATACTTACTGAAAGGTTGAATTCTTTAAATACATCAAATTATAAAGAAAGAGCGTATGTTATTTTTGACTTGAAAGAAATTCAAATTAAGATTTTCAAGGATGAAATTATTTTTGTTGAGATTTTTATTAGGACATGCATTATACATACTAAGGGAAGAAAGTATTACATAGAAAAATTATCATTAAAAAAGTTGCTTATAAAGATTCAAAACAGTACTATAATACAGTCTCATCGTTCTTATATTATTAATATAAAATATATAAAATATATTTATAAGGATGCCGGTTCATGGAGGGTAGAGTTTGATGGATATAATGAAGTTTCTTACATAGGAGATAAGTTTAAAAGATATGTTTCAAATCTTTGGAACAATATTAATTTGGATTTGTAACATAAATAATCTTAATGCAAAAGGGGGGGGAACAAATATTGATATAAAATAAAGTGGAAAAACATGAAAGTTAATAACTGGATCATGAAACCTATTTTTATTACTCAATTTGGGTTTGTTATCAGAAAAACTGCTTTCATACCCTTTGTATTGATTTGAAATATATTCCATGTATAATTGTAAATAGTTAGCTAACTGAAAAAATTTTTCAATATTGGAGGGATTATTTATGAAAAAAGGGACCAAGCTGTTTTTGGGAATAATCCTAGCATCTATGATGTTAGGAACTACTGTTCTTGCTAGTACCCAGGGATTTGAGTTTTACCTTGTGCCAGAACGGCGTGTCAGTACAGGTAATTATCCAAAAGCTGATGCTGAACAAAGAGCATATGTAAGTACCACTTATGGAGATCTTAACAGTGGTGATAAAGTATGGTTCAGGGTAAGATATGCAAATGAGAATTTTGCAACTGTAACTAAGTCTACCAATATATACACTAGAATGACTTTGAGTTATCTGAAATGGGTACCAGCTGGTGGAGCTTATCACCTTAATGGACAGCAAGATACAGCTTGCAAGCAAGTGTGTACGGTTGGTGGAAACTGGACTCCTTAATTTAAAGACAAAAACTAATATACCTATCAGTATTAAAACTTCGGTGGGAGATTTAATCTTCTGCTGAAGTTATTAATGTTACAGTATAAAAGAAGGAGGTATCATCGTAATGATAAAAACATTTAAGGAAAGAATGTTTTTAGTAATACTTGTATTTATATTTTTTTGCTCAGGATGTACTACTGAAGAGAAGGCACAGACTCAAGAGAATACAAAAAATAACCCAGTTCCGACTATGGTCTCCGACACTGCAAATACTGGCAAGGATACAAAAACTTACAAGGCAACGCTAGCAGATAATCTTATAGTAGATGCCACCGTGGATGTTTCTGATGTAAAAGATATTCCTACACTACAGGTTACGGGGAAGGTATTTGATAAAAATGAATTACTTAATACATTTTTGGGGTCAAAAGATATAAAAGAAAAAAAGGAAGGTGGTCAAAGCACTTATATTGTTAGTAATAAAAGCCTCACTATTCATGCAGAACCAGGTAGGTTTAACTTTATTACGCCACTAGGAGATTACGTGAAATCTATAATTGATAGCCGAGATGAAGTTAGCAAATTTAAATCAGCAGAACTAGATTTTGTGGCAAAATCAAAAGCTACAGAACAAGTGACAGCTTTGATCAAGACGCTAGACATTACATCCCATACATCTCCTGAGATATATGCATTAGATTATAATACCCTTCAGCAAGAACAGGATGGGTTAATGAAGGATAAAAATTATAAATATTTTGTTGATTTAGGTAAGACTAGGATTAAAGAGAAATGGACTAAAGATGATGAATGTTATTACATGGTTTTTCGAATTGATATGAATGGTATTCCCTGTAGTAATACTAATTTTACAATGCAGAGTTTAGACGCTATGATTTCAGGTAGTGAACTAGGGGTTATCATTTCAAAAGATGGAATTGAATCATTTAATATCAATGGAGTAATATATGAGCAGAAGAATTCTAAGGTTAAAACTTCTGGATTGATTTCTATGGAACAAGCTTTGGAGAGTCTGAAAAAAAAATATTCTAATGTAATATTAAAAGAGGAAGCTATTATAACAGGCATTTCTATGGTGTATTTACCAGTGATAACTAAGTTAGGTACGGTTTCAGAGGAAGGCGTGTCGTCAAACAGAGAAATTGAAATGGTGCCCTGCTGGTATTTTAATATTAAGCAAAAATATACTAAGGCTGGTAAAGTTAATACAATTGATATTGTAGTGCATATAAATGCTATTGATGGTAAGGAAATTTTATGAGTAAGAGGTACCTTTTATGAAAGAAACATTTCAGGTTTTTTCAATGGATATAAAGCGAGCCTTCGGCTCCATTGGCTTTTTTGTTGCAGTACTTGGTGTTGGTATAGTTTATTATACAGGTGCTAGAACTTTATTTGGATATGCAGATATATTATTGATGTTCAAATACGTAACTGAGGCGAGTAGTTTTAACCACATAGTAATATTATTTTGTGTATTGCCCTATACAACTAGTTTTTGTAGTGATTGGAATAGCAAGTATATAAGACTAGTTGTTATTAGAATGGGTCCACTTAAGTATGCTGTTTGTAAAATTATAACTTGTGCAGTATCCTCTGGAACTGCTATGGTTTTAGGAATAATATTATTTATTCTTCCATTAACACTAAGAATTCCATTGGTAGATACTTACTCACGCTTTTCAAGTTATGAAAGTTTTGTAACTACACTGGGAGGTGGTTTTCTGCTTAATGGACATTATATTATGTACTTTGCAGTTTATATTTATTTGATGTTTTTAACAGCAGCATTTTGGTCTATTGTGGGGCTTTGTGCGTCTACTTATATTCCTAATAAATTTGTAGCATTATTTACACCCTTTATTGGATTATATGTGCTTAGTAATATTACGAGTAAGTTTCCGAACTGGCTTCGATTGGATAAAGTAATCAACGGAGAATGTATAATTAATGGAACCTTTGTAAGCTTAATTTATGCTACCCTATTTGTTACTGTGCTTATTGCTGGAGTTGGATTATTATTTTATGAGAATGTAGAAAGGAGAATATCCAATGAGTAATATTTCTAAACATATTTCCATTGCTAGTAACAATATACGGAGATGGGTTACAAATCCTCGTACCTATATTTTGGCTACTTTACTTAGTATGCTTTTGTGGGACTTTATAAGTCCAATTTTAAATTTCTCAAATGTTATGGGGTATAGGATTACTCCGTGGATATTTCCTTTTATATCTGATTATATTTATACACATATGATGATTATGTTTGGTATAGTGTTTCTCTTTTGTGACGCACCCTTTATGAACGAAGGACAACCTTATCTTTTGATACGAAGTGGACGTATTCATTGGGCATTGGGCCAGATATTATATATTATGCTAGGGACTGCTATTTATTTTTTGTTTATAGCTTTTGTGAGTATAGTGATAATTTCTCCAAGTCTGTATTTTAGTAATAGTTGGGGAAAAATATTAGGTACTCTTTCCCAGACAAATGCTGGTCAGAACTTTAACATACGACTTACTATAAGTTATGAGATACAGTCCCTCTTTACACCTATTAAGGCATTTGGATTGAGTTTTATGTTGCAATGGTGTACAGGAACTATACTAGGTCTTATTATGTTTATCATTAATATATATGCTAAGCGAGCGATTGGGGCAATCGTAGCATCCATAATTATTTTATTGGATTTTGCCATTCAATTTGAATTTAAATCCTTTATGTACCATTTTTCACCAGTATCAATGTCACGTTTGACTATTCTTGATCCAAGTGGTCTTACACAACGACCATCCATACCATATGCTTATGTTTTCTTCACAGTTACAATTATTTTATTGAGTATTACTGCAGTGTTGTCAGTACATAAACGTGAAATACAAGTGTTGCCCTATATCTAATTATAAAAAAAGGAGAAAGTAAGTCTATGAAGGATTCAATAGTTAGTATAAATAATGTTTCTAAGGTTTTTAAAGATACTATAGTCTTAAATAAAGTGTCCATTGATTTTGAAAAAAATAAAATACACGGTTTAGTTGGACGAAATGGTTCTGGTAAAACAATGCTTTTAAAATGTATTTGTGGATTTATTCCAGTAACCTCAGGGACAATTATTGTAGCTGGTAAGAAAATTAGTAAAAATACGGATATACCACAGAATGTTGGCATTATAATAGAAACACCAGGTTTTTTACCAAACTACAGTGGTTATAAAAATTTAAGTTTTTTGTCATCTATTAATAAGAGCATTTCAAAAGAAAAAATTAAAGCCACTATGAAGAGAGTTGGTTTAGACCCTGAAAGTAAAAAGTGGGTAGGTAAATATTCCTTAGGTATGAAGCAAAGGCTTGGTGTAGCACAGGCTATAATGGAAGAACCATCTATTTTATTACTTGATGAACCTATGAATGGAATTGACAAACATGGTATTCAAGATATGCGTGATCTTTTACTCCAATTGCGTGATGAAGGAAAAACTATAATTTTAGCCAGCCATAGCACTGAGGATATTGATACACTTTGCGACACCGTATGTGAAATGGATCAGGGAAAACTTGAAGTTCTACGATAAAATTAAAAGACTATCGTGAGGATATTGCAATAGTTTCTAGAGCTTATCCTTTTTTAATGATATTAAATGTCTCAGCATAAGCATTGTCATAGCAACATCCTTTTGCACTCATACTCTGTAGAAAGCTACTTTACCTTAATATCAGTAGGTTATTTATTTTAAATTGAATAACTCAAAAATAAAGTTTTCAATCTAGCTAGTGCGAAAATAAGTATAAATCAATAAAAAAACTGTATAAAATAGTTTGAAACTAAGTTATACAGTCTTTCTTGTAACTTTTTGGTGCCGATGGTGGGATTCAAGAAAACATGTTTCTACTAGTGGACAAGTAGTACTCCAAATATAGTATCTGCAACGTTTATAACGGTTTGGTAGAAAGTTAGTTTTTACTAGATATTGATGTAGTAGTGGGAAAAATAGTGAAAAAAAATAGGCTTTTTTAATTCAGCCTATTGTAATTTTTTATTTTGCTTTTTTAAGGTCCTTAGAAATTTCTATAATTCTACTGTCATTATAGGATACCTTCATACTTATACCATTCATATCTACCTGAAGCCTATCAATCTTATCATCAATGATTGTTATATGTTCCGCATTGTCTTTATACCCATCTAAAAGAGCTTTATCGTTTGGAATAAGATCCCCATCTATTTTTGCACCTAATTTTTTAACCTCAATTTCAAGACTATCAAGTCTACTTCCTACACTTTTAAATTCCTCAGTATGGCCCTGAACTTCAACATATATTTTTTCTAGCATTTGAAATATTTTTTCATCCATAGATTAATCACCCCTTGATTTTTATAGTATATCATATTTAAAGCTATCTAGTAAGCAGTTATAGTTATATTTTTATTAGTCTTAACATTGGTCTTTTGATTATTAGTAACTTTAAATTTTCCGGTCCATACATATTTAACAGATTTATTTATATTAATTATTCTATTCTTAAAGCCTGGGTAAGAGCTTTCAGTTCCTCTTCTGTAATATAGTTAATCTATTCTTCAGGTACTTCATGATTTTTAGGGTAGGTAATACCCTCCATTGGATTATGTTTTAATTTGTTTATAGAAATAGCATACTTAAAGAAGGTGCTTAGACAGTTATCCATTTAGCAGAGCATTCACCATTGGATCTTTTATTCAGTATCATCCAACTTGGAAAAGCCTTTACCCAATTTTCTAAATCATTCATGTCACGTTCTAATTCTGTACTAAAAATATTTCCTTGATTTTAGTCTCTGGAGGAGGGTTTTCCATATTGTTGTAGATGCTTGAATAAGCTTCTTTTTCATGCAGCCATCTATATTTTGTTCCACTAAAAGATTCTATTAATTGTTTATAACGAAGTAATAAATCAAAGAAATGCTCTACTATATTCGTTTCCTAACCCAATTAAATCATTAATAGTCACCCCAAGTATTTCATTAATGTCAGTCAGTGTCTTTATATCAGGGGTGACGCTTCCACTCTCATATTTTTGAATGGTACTTTCACTTTTGCTAAGTTTTTTTGCTAATTCCTTTTGAATAACTTTTTTTAAGGACAAATACTAATAAATAATCATATCTAATAGCTCCATACCACTTCCAACAGGCGCAATGTTTCTGAAGAATAACTATTGAAAGGATGATTTTAATTATCGATATACAAGAATATCGAAAGAGTTTAGATTGTAAGACAGGTAATACAAAAGACTTGGCAAAAATGTTAGGAGTTTCAGAAGCAAAAGCAAGAAGGATAACACATTCAGAGAAGGTGTTGCAAGAAGCAAGGCAGAAAACTTAATTACTTAGATGTCATAGCAGATGATAGTAAGCTTATTGAAATATATACAGCTATAGTCAAAGAAATGGCTATTAAAAACAAGGTAGCTTAAATAGTTTTTTTCATCTAAGCAATAATAATAGTAATGCTAAGCAGTTTAATGAAGCGATAGAGCGTTACGAATTGAGCTAAGTGAAAGGTAGAGAAAGCCTTTATAAAAGCTTTAAAAAGCCGTTAAAAAGACCTCCCCAAAAATCAACTGGAAATAGGTGTTTGCACCACCAGTTTCCACAAAAATTATATCACAATGTAAGGCAGTATTGTAGGAATACCTCATTAGGAGACAAGTTATTAATTTCAGTGGTTAAACTAAAATAAAGGAGTGTTAAAAGATACCAAATGTAAAGTGGATTAAGCTTTCAACGTATATGTTTGAGGATGAAAAGATAGATTTTATTCAAAGTATTCCTGAAGGGGATTCACTCCTTGTAATTTGGGTTAGACTTCTTACCTTGGCAGGAAAATGCAATGAAAGCGGTTATATCTTTCTTGCAGAAACTATTCCATATACTGAAGAGGCATTATCCTATAAGTTTAAGAAATCAGTAAATGTAGTTAAATTAGCATTACTAACTTTTCAGAATTTAAATATGATAGAAACTAATCAGAAGGGCATACATCTTATGAACTGGCGCAAACATCAAAGTCTGGATGTACTAGATAAGATTAGAGAAAAGGAGCAAGCAAGAGTTAGAAAGCAAATACAAAGGGAATGAGAAAACCAAATAGAGGGACCTGCAAAAGTTGAAATAGTTGCAGAAAAAGGAATGTCACAGGACAGTCACGGTGATGTCACGCGTGACCCTTCTATTATAGAAGAAGAGATAGATATAGAACTAGAACTAGATAAAGAACTAGATAAAGACTTATATGGAGAGAGATAACTAGAGAGGAAGAAAGAAGGGGTTTCATTATCCACTTAACAACAAGTTGTGGATAACTTCAATTACAGGATAGGTCATGAACAGGTTGTTGCTTTGATTTATTTAATGCATAAATGATAGATGGAGGTTGCCTTAAGAAAGAAGATGTCAAAACTTGGACAGACCATGCAATGGAGAAATGGTGAAGACATTAAAGTTAAATAAGCTGCTAAAATTGCAAGCTGAAAATAGTAAGTTTATGGTATAATTAACCTTAAAGTGAGTTTGAAATTGTTATTTATATGAAAGTCTTAAATATATTTGGAGGAGTGATAATAATGGGTACTGATGCTTATGTACAATGCAATTGTTTCAAGGAAGGCAAAGTTAAAACACCTCCATTTGATAAGGATTTAATTATTTTTGAAAATAGCATACTTGATTTAAGCCAGTCGGCTGATGATGCTACTTGGCGCAAATTTATAAAATGGAAAGAAGATGCATGTGAACATCGGGGGTTTCATCTCATTTATGAACGTATTTCCAATGCTTCTGGTAGCAAATTTTTCTGGAATGCAATAAAAATTATAGGCATTGAATATTTCCCTACCATTAATTCCATGTGGAAGGATGGTCAAATTCAATCCGAAATAGCTGTAAAGGCCTTAACAGAACTTAAATTTATGATGAGTAAGGTTAATAAACTAGAGGGTAATTTTTTAATTGATCAGGATACAAAGGAAGAGTACTATAGTACACTTGCAGGTGAGGATGAATGGTTTTATTCCCATGGATGGGAATTTAAATATAGATTAAGCGATAAAGGATTTTACATTAATAATTCAGAGGATAAGATTCTTTTTCTATCAAGCGATTTTAAGCAAAAAGTTAAAACTGTAAAGGGTTTGGGTAAAGTTAAATATAATGTTAAATTTAGGGATGTTGAAACAGGTTTAGTATATAAATCACTACAACCATTTAGTAAGTGCATTAATTGGGAAAGAAAAGAGTTTTACTTCCCCCAAAAACTTAGCGTAATAAAACGAAATTTAAATATTCATGATTTTAATTCTATTGGTACTCTTGAAAAATTATTTAAGGCTTCCATAATTACAGGTAATCCTGTTGTGATGAAATAATAATTAATGATATTTTATTAATAAGAAATTGGGGTGGCTACATGGGTAATGATGTATCTTTCAAATCAAAAGAAAGAAATATTGATAAGTGTTTTTATATGTCAAATACGCTAACAACAGTATCTATTTCAGTGCTTGCTCTTAGTGGTTCATATTTTGCTAAGTCTATAAGAGAAAAAGAAATAGTAATGTGGTTATCTGAGCATGATTATGCAGTTTGTGGTTTGGGAACATATGGGTTTGAAATTACTGAAATTCCATGGGTTAGAGAATTCGTATTAAAAATCATTGATGGAGCACTGAAAAAAGTTGGATGGGAGTTGCTTGATTATGAGCCTTTTGAAGAGGGCGTATTTAAAGCATTAAATGAATTCAAAAACTTAATTTTAATGATTGAATCAATTGATGTCATAGAGAGTGAATATTGTGAATGGAAAGGATACGGAGATATTAATCCAATTCTTAAGCCACCAGAAGGATTCCCTAAATGTCTAAAACATGGAGTATACTTGCATTTTGGAGGATGTGTTATTTGTAATGACAAGTAATAACACTTGATTAGAAAACATGTAATTGAAGTGACTGGAGGAAATAAAAAATGGCTACAAATAAAAAAGATGCTGAGTGGGAAGAAGCAAAGAATAAGTGTAAGCTTAATGCTGAAACATTAAGGATGGCAAAAGAGATGGGTTTAAATCCTAGGAGTTTGATTAAAAATATCCCTAGTAAAAGCGAGCAATGGAAAGCACCAGTAAGTGTTTGGATACAGGATATGTATGAGGAAAGACAGGCTAAAGCAAATAAAAAGAAAGCTCTGAAAGAACGGAGTGTTAAAGTTGGAATCCTACTATGATTATCATTAGTTTGAAATTGTAAACTGTTGTGCGCAAATAATAAAAGACAAATATTCTAAACAAGAAAAGGGGATTAGGTTCCACCAATAAGCTTTTTAGCAGATATAAAGTAATCATACATTGCTATATATTTGCTCTGATTGTAGAATTCATATTGGGAAGTATAGGGAATTCGCGAACTAACTATTCAAATTTAAAGCACGAACAACTGAACCGTTAAAAATTGAGTAATGCAGTGTTAGAAGATGCTATGATTTTATGACTGTTAAGACAGAGTGGTAATTTAGAACAAACTAAAAGATAGTGTAAAGTGAGTTATGAAAAACTAGATCAAAGAAATATGTGATCGAAAATCTTGAAAAGTTAAAATTTAATATTGAAAGTCAGGTTGGATGACGTAGTCCGCCACCCTTGACCGCATGACAAATAAATGCTG
>JACMJL010000075.1 GCA_014380625.1 Clostridiaceae bacterium | reverse complement strand
CATGTTGATGAAAGATATCCTGACAACCAATATAAAGAACGTATAATTGAAAGTTTCAGTGTTCCTAATGTTTTTAAAAATGTGGAGTACTTAGAGCAAGCTTTGAAGAATAAACAACAAGAGGTGATTAATAATGGAAACTAATAATGTTTCTCAGGTAGAAGAATACAATCAACAAGGTAAAGTTTTGTACTCTCTTGAGAAATATAATGAGGCTATAGAAATGTACAGAAAAGGTGAAAGTGAAGATCCAATGTATAAGGATACATATTTTAATCTAGGAGAAGCCTATGTAATGCTGGATCAGTATGATAAGGCAAAAGAATCCTTTAATAAGGTTATTCTAATAGATAAAAAAAGTGGTATTACTTACTTTCATCTAGGAAATGTAGAGTTTTTACTTGGTAACAATGATTTAGGTAGAGAGTATTATGCAAAGGCAATAAATAATGAATATGATGATGCGCAGTTATATGTAAACTTAGCAACTATTGCAGAGGAAGTCTCCAATAATGGCGAAGCAATTAAAAATTATAATAAAGCCATCGCAAGAGATAAATTTAGAGTAGATGCTAAACTGCGTAAAGCATTAATTTATATAGGGGAAAGTAAGTATGATGAAGCTCTTCAGACCCTTGATAATATGTTAGAGTTTAATCCCGAAATATTTGAAGGTCATCACTATAAGGCCTTAGTTAATATAGAGATGGGTAATTATTCAGAGGCAGAGAGAACTTTAGAAAAAGCGAGCAGTTTATTTCCTGATGATGATGGGTTTGCTTTTGATAGGATAATTCTTCTAGAAAAGCAGGAAAAGTACGACGAGGCGCTAAACTTAATTAATGTGAGATATGGTGATTCACAAGAGAGAAATATATTACTTGAAAAAGCAAAAATACTATTAGCAAAAGAGAAAATTGATGAAGCAACTACTCTGTTTGAACAGGTTAAAGAGACAGAAGAAGTATTCGATGATGAAACAAGATTTTACCTTATAAACATTTATATCAACACTAATAAAGTTGAGAAAGCTCTATCTTGTTCTGAGGATATAATCACTAATGCTGAAAAAAATTCCTTCTACTTTGCGGCTATTTATTACAAAGCTTTATGTTTAACTAAACTAGGAAGAGTATTCGAAGCAAAGGTAGCCTATGAGGAAGCAATTAAAATATTTCGATTCGCAAGTTCTTCTAACCCAGGCATGCTTGATTTAGTTATTTATAGAGCCTTATGTTACAAAGAACTGAGGGATTATAACAAGGCCTTAGAAATGGTTAATTATTTAATTGCAATAAGTGAGGATATGGGAGAGGCTTATTTAATTAGAGCAGAGATTTATCAGGAGTTAAATGAAATTGATAAAGCTGATGCTGATAGGTCCGCAGCTGCTTCAAAAAGTAAGGTTCTTGGAATGCTAATGAACCCTAGTTCTAAATAAAGGTGGTGAATTTTTATGTCAAAATTTTCGATTGACTTGAATCAACTGCAGCTAACTATTAATGATTATAAAAAGTCTATAGAAGACTTTAACCAATTGAAGAGTAACTTAGATAATGCAGTTGAAGAATTGAAAACATCAGGTTGGGTTTCAGGTGCAAGCACCCAATATTTTAGCACATTTAAGGAAACTTGGAAAACAAATATGGACATGCATATAAAAATCCTAACACATTTAGAGGATTGCATGGTAAAGGCTAAAGTAGATTATGATAGCCTTTATGCAAATATCCCAAACTTAGGGACAGACTTATAATTTAGTGAGTTTCAAATTAATTCAGTAT
>JACMJL010000074.1 GCA_014380625.1 Clostridiaceae bacterium | reverse complement strand
TCAATATTACTGTCCCTTGTTGTTGCCGATAACTGTCACGCACCATAATTTTCTTCCTTTAATCCTTCTGAAAATTCCTTTGCAAAAGTATACTTTGGTTTAATAATTACATTTCCATTTGCATCGGCATATCCATATAAGGATTTATTAGAGAATTTGGATTAGTTGGCTTTTGTTCTATTCTAACGTTACGAATTAAGTTCAAAAAAGATATGTCCTTTTTTACTTCTTATAACCCAGCATTATAATGAAAAACATTAGGCGTTAGTTCATTACCTATCTCTTGAAAATTTTTATAATAACTTTGGGTTAACTTATTAAATGGTGATGAAAAAGATTCAGAAAATGTAGACATAGCATATATCATTACACCTACAAAAATTATACTTATGGCACCTATTTAAAAAAAATATTGTTAATATAATTCCTATACATATACTTATTATTCCCCAAAAGTTACTCTGTTCAGGAGACGTACTGTTAAATACTAAATTAAGCAATATACTAATACCAAACATAGATAGTATAAATACTGCAAATGTATAAACCAGTGTCTTTACTAATTTAATTAAGAAGAATAAATCATTATTTTCTTCCACAATTTCTCCCCCCTTCATTCCTCATATATTACCAAATCTATCTATATAACGGTAATTATATCATGTTTTTTATATTCTCACACCGTATTATTTGATTTTCAAAGACCATCGTTCGTGTTTTCCATTCCAATAGTTAAGGCGTATTTTACTCAAATATCGTATTAACTTTAAAAAAACACCATAAAATTCAATTGAATTATATGGTGTTTAAAAAATGTTCATTTCTAAATATTTGTGAAGCTAGAATAGACTATTGCGACTCATAGACCATTTTCTTTTATATTAGTTTTGCTCATCATAAATAGCATACTTTATTGAAATTATTTCTGATAGCCATCCCTCCCAAAATAGACGATAATATTTTAAAAAAAGCCAACGCTACTACAACTTTTCTTGTTATGATTTTTTTCACCTAGTACTCCTCATTTTTATAATTTCTAATCTTATTATCCTTTAATCCTTAGCGGGACTTACTTCAACATAATATCTAGCTATACCCTCGCCACCATAACTAGAGGCTGTGTGGGAATCATCTTTAAACATTGGAAAAACATCAAATCCGTAGGCATCTTTTGAAAATTTAAAATTTTCTTGATTTTGTATTCTAGTGACAACACCTTCAGCTGAAATATAGTAATATTTTATATTCCCACTGAAATTTGTATCAAACACAGTACCTTTATCTATTTTACCAGCTAATGAAACATTATAATATGCTGGATTTAACTTCAAATCAAGTATTTTATTCCAAGCTATTTTATCTAGGGCTACTATAACATCTTTTAATGGAAAATAGTTATAACTCCCCTCATACTTTGTTTTTCCAGCTTTAGTAATTGTTAAATTATTTATATCTGCATCCATACTTACTGCACTATACATATATACATCCTTTTTACCTTTGGTGAGTAGCTGAAAATCAAATCCCTTAAGTGTTCCAGCCTGAGTGAAGCTAACTTCAATTCTATTCTGATCTAATAATAATTCCGTACCGCTTGGGTTACCCAAAGCTTTGGTAAATTCATCAATAATTTTTGCCCCCTTGAAATCCATTATGTTGCTAGGTAATGGAATTTTAACGAAGGGTTTTGGTTTCTTTAACATAAAAGGTATAGTTCCAGTTAATATACCTATGAAAAAGGTTGCAGCTAATACAATAATTAATGTGCTTCTAATTTTTTTCATTACTTTATAATATCCAAGGTTATTTGCCTTAGGTTTTTCTTCTATAATTACTTCTATCTCCTTGACTAAAGCTTGATAATTATTCTTACAGCTTGGACAGGACATTAGGTGTTCTTCAATTGCTTCCTTACTATCTTCACTTGTAAGCCCTTCCACATAGATTGGCATTAGGTCCTCTACTATTCTACAACTTATACTCATTCTATCAACTCCTTTTCTAATACTACTCTAAGTTTCAATTTACCCCTATAAAAGGTAACCTTAGACCAATTTTCTGTTTGATTTAGTACCTCTGCTATTTCTTTAAATTTAAGTTCATTGACAAGCCTTAGCACCAATACATCCTTATAAGGCTGATCTATGCGGCGAATAGCTTCCTTAAAAGACTTATTCACTTCCTTAATTTCATAAGCCTTCTCTGGTGTATGTAAGTCTGCTATATCTATGTAATTCCCAACATTGAAACCTTGTTTCAGCTCCTTCTTATTGAGCTTATAGTAGCTGTGTTTTCCTATTTGATATAACCATGTCCTTAGTTCACAGTTTCCTTTAAATCTATGTATAGAAATAAATGCCTGATAGAAGGTTTCTTGCATTAATTCTTCTGCAACGTCACTGCTTCCAGATAGATATAATAAGTAATTATAAATCTGCGACGAAAATTCTGTATATATTTGTTCAAATGCCTTCAATGGGATACCCCTTTCTATAAATAATGTAAATTCCTTTATCCTTAATTT
>JACMJL010000073.1 GCA_014380625.1 Clostridiaceae bacterium | reverse complement strand
GTAGTTGCTACATGAATTCTAGTGTCGCAAGAGGCATAATATATAAATACCTCTCCATTATCCCTAGCAATAACGCCATTTGTAAATACTACATTTGATACATCACCAACTCGTTCTTCCCCAAAAGGTGCAATTAAATATCCACCTGGCGTGGCGATTACCTTTTCAGGGTTAATTAAATCTGTCACAAACAAATAAATAACATATCTAAGTCCTGCAGCCGTATTTCTCACTCCATGAGCAATGTGTATCCATCCCTTTTTAGTCTTTATAGGAACACAACCAGCTCCATTTTTTGTTTCTGTAATTGTATGATACTTTCTTGGATCTAATACAATTTCTTTTTCAATTACAGGGTTTTCCATAGTATCAGAATAACCAATACAGATTCCGCTTTCACTTCCTGTATCAATAAATCCATCCATTGGACGAGTGTATAACATATACTTATTATTTACAAATTCAGGATGTAAAACTACATTTCTCTGCTGTGGTGAAGGAGTTTTAAGGTTAGGCATTCTCTCCCATTTTTTTAAATCCTTTGTTCTCACAATGCCTGCTTCCGCTATTGCTGAAGAAAGATCCCCCTTAGCAGCATCAGGGTCTTTTCTTTCTGAACAAAACACACCATAAATAAATCCATCTTCATGTTTAGTTAATCTCATATCATATAAATTTGTTTCACCAGGGCAAGTGTCTGGAATCTCTACTGGGTAGTCGATAAATTTAAAATTATCAATACCATTGTCGCTTTTAGCTATAGCGAAAAAAGATTTACGATCATTGCCTTCCATTCTGGTTACTAAATAGAATTTACCATTTAATTCAATTGCTCCTGGATTAAAAACTGCATCAATTCCCAGGGTTTCAATAAAATTAGGATTAGACTCCTCATTTAAGTCGTATCTCCAACTAAGTGGCACATGTTTTCTAGTTATTGCAGGATATTTATACCTCTTATAAATTCCGTTATATTCTTCTGCCTCTATATTTTTTCTATTAATAAGATTATCATAACTTTCAAGTTCCTTAAGATATTTTTCCTTCACAAGCCTTCTCCATCCTTTCGATAATTTCTATACACATTCGCCCATTATGATATGGACATTTCCAAGGTTCCACAATAGGCATATCAACAATGGGCATATTGTCTCCATCTAACTTCCAATACCATTCACTGTTCTCCCTTTTATCCAGCACAAAACCTTTTATATACTTCCAAAGTTTCTCTGCTGCTTCTAAGTATTTCTTATCCTTTGTCTTTTCATAGGCATTATAAAACCCTACAATTGACTCAGCCTGAACCCACCACACTCTTGTAACATCTGTAACTCCATTTACTGTCTCATTAATTACACCTAAAGGTGAATATGCATTTTTATAAATATTTTCAGCAATTTTCAAGGTGTACTCGTAGGTGCTATCAATTAGTTCCTTATCTTGTAACACTTCTGCAGCTCTATCAATTAGCCAACTGCCTTCAATATCATGTCCGTAAGATTGTATTTCAATAGTTTCATCCCAATGTTTATCGAAAAACACCTTTAATGTATTATTTTCCTGTGAATATATTTTATTTTTTATTAATTCTAAAAGATAATATAACCTAGTGCGTACCTTTTCATCCTTTGATACTTCATAGAGAAGTGTGTATGCTTCAAGTACATGTAAATGTGTATTCATAGTTCTATCAGAGATTACTTCATTTTCACTTAGCATCTCATTTTCCTTCTCATTCCATTTCCTATCAAATTCCTCTAGATACCCATTTGAGTTTTCACACTTTCTTTCTATTAAATGAAACAATCTCATTGCATTATGAAGAACTTCCACCTTCCCTGTTGCCTTATAATACTGACATAACCCATATATACCAAAGGCCTGATTGTATATATGTTTTCTCTCATCTGTAGGTTGTCCTTTAAAATCTACCATCCAATACAATCCCTCGTATTTATCATCAAAAAGCTTCTCTAGCATAAAATTATATGCATGACTTGCAAGCTTAAGTGCTTCACTTTTCTTTTCCAGGCAATAAACTGCTGAGAAAAACCATAAAATTCTCGTGTTTAAAATAACTCCTTTTTCTGCCACTTTGTTAATGCTACCATCGTAGCCTACATATCCATAAAAACCACCATTTTCATAATCCGCTAAACTACTCCAAAATGGAAAAATACGTTGATTCAATTCCTTATGAACTTCTTCTGATAAATTTAGCATAAAATATTCTCCTATCTAAAGTTTCTAAAAGTATAGTTACTTAACTGATCCATTTACAAAACCGCTATATATATACTTCTGCAATGATAAAAATACAACTGTTGTTGGTATCATAATTAAAATTATTCCTGCACAAATTACATTCCATTGACCTCCATAAGGTCCCATAAATTTATACAAGGTTGTTGATAAAGTTAACTGACTCTGATCTGGTAAATAGAGAAAGGGTATATAAAAATCATTATATATTGTAACTCCTCTAATAATTGCTATTGTTGCAATTGCAGGTTTTAAATTAGGCATAATTATTTTAATAAATATATAAGGAATAGAAGCGCCTTCAAGCTTAGCAGATTCATCTAAACTTACGTGAATAGAATCCATAAAGAGCAGCATGATATAAAGACTCATTACATCCGCACCAAGGTAAAGCACTATTGGTGCACCAAGGCTTCCATAAAGACCTAAGGCATTTATTATTTTATAGGTGGCAACCTGAGTTGTTACCATTGGTACCAACATTGCTGCTAAATATGCACCTAAAATTAACTTTTTACCGAAAAATTCAAACCTATTTAATACATAAGCTACCATAGCAGCAAATATAATTGTTCCTGTTAGTGATGCCATCATAATAATTACAGTATTTTTTAGTCCTGTAATCATTCCACCATCTTTAAATGCTTTTTGAAAATTAGCAAAGTTAAAAAAGTTTTTAGGAAGCTCTAATTTTCCAGATAAATTAAATTCTTTAGTTGTCTTAAAAGCGGCAAATATTACTACTAATATTGGAATTATAACTATTAGTGCTGCCACTATTAGTGATAAATATTTTAATATAATAATTACACTGGGTTTAGTCCTTTTTGCTTTAGGACTTCTCTTTTGCACTCTAATCTACCTCCTTAAAAAATTTATTTTGCATAATTGTTATGGTTGCAACAATTATAAGTACTACTACAGCCATGGCTGAACCTAAACCAAGATGTTGGAACTTAAAAGCAGTATTTACTGTTTGAATAACAAAGGTATTACTTCCATTTGCGCCGTCTGTCATTATCATTGGGATTTCATATACGCTTATTGCTCCAGATATAGCTAGAATTAAATTTAATTGTAGGATTTTTCTAACACTTGGCAAAGTTATATATTTTATCTTCTGCCATTCACTAGCACCATCTAAATCTGCTGCTTCAATTACTTCCGGGGATATAGATTGTATCGCCCCTAAAAATACTATGAAGTTAAAGCCTATATATCTCCAAATTGAAACACCTGCTAAAGAAAAATTTATAATCTTAGCATTTCCTAACCATTGTTGTACAAAACCACCCATACCTAACAGCTTTAGAACTGAATCCAAAGTTCCTTCTGGTCTAAAAAAGAACACAAATATTAAAGAAATTGCTACACCATTAATTAGTCCCGGGAAAAAAATCAATGCTTTGAAAAAACTTTTCCCTCTTATTTTGCTATTTAATACAATAGCTAAATAAAATGCTATTAATAATTGTAACAAGCCTCCAAAGAAATAATATAAACTATTTTTTAAAGGTTCAAAGTAAATAGGATTTTTAAATATTTCCTTATAATTTTCAAAACCTACCCACTTTTTCACAGCACTATAGCCATTCCATTCTATAAAACTGTAATAAAAAAGGTTCGCAGCTGGTATAAAGGTAAATACAATCAAAAATAATAGCGGAACAAGTAGAAAAAGAAATACTACGACCTTTTCCTGTTTTTTATAACTCATGCTTTTAAACATTTTCTCACAACCCTTTTCTCATATTTAAAATAAAAGGAGGGAAAATCCCTCCTTATATTAATATTTAATAACTAAGATCTTTTTTTGCTTTAGCCCATTTATCGTTTAAATCCTGTAGAGCTTTATCAAAAGCTGCTTTACTAGTTTTTGCTGCTATAGCAACAGTTTGTACATAAGCTCCGCCATAGAAATCTATTGTAGCTTTATTACCTATTTTGTCTCTTTTATCAGTCTCATCACCATTTGGTCCTGGAGATGTCATTAAAAGTTTAATTCCTGAAGTAAAATCTTTTATAACTGGACTAGTAGAGGATACACCCTTTTTAATTGGAATAAATCCATTTTTGTCACCATAATCAGAATCTACGAACGCATACAAGAAGGCTTTTGCTTCATCTTTATTTGCGCTTGCTTTACTAACTGCTAAAGTGTAATCTGCTCCACAAATTGCTGCAAGTTTTCCTGAGTCATCAGTTGGAATTGCTGCAAACCCAATATCATCTTTATTTGTTGCAACTCCTTGCATTTGGCTTATTGCCCAAGTTCCTAGAAACATCATTCCAACTTTTCCTGTACCTAAGTCAGTCTTGGAAGCTTCCCAGTTTGTAGTAGTAAGATCTGGTTCTACCCATCCACTGCTAATAAACTTGTAAAGAACACTAAGTGCTTTACCATGTGCCTTATCAGCAGAGAAAGGAGTAGTGTCTTTATATATTGTATTCATGTAACTTCCATCACCTGATTCTACAACAGCCAAAGAATCCCACTCTTGGAAAGGCCATTTATCTTTAAAGTTTGTAGCCACTGGTACAACTCCTGCAGTCTTTAACTTAGCTGCTGCTTCGTATAATCCAGTTAAAGTTGTTGGAAATTTTTCTATTCCTGCCTTCTTAAAAGCAGCTTTATTATAAACTATTCCACTAGCACTCATTCCATAACTTAAGCCATAAGTAGTAAATGAACCGTCAGTATTTTTAGTTGCTTTATAATCTGCATAATTATAATCTTTTAGTTTATCATCCGTGTTTTTTCCTAATGGCTCAAAAAACTGTGCAAAATCAGAACTTGCAACTCCATTTGGTATTAAAAGAACATCACCATAATTTCTTGAATTAAGACGAATTTTTACATCATCCTCATATTTAGTAATAGCTTCCCATTTAATAGTTACACCCGTTTTTGTTTTATAGTCGTCTCCAAATTTTTTCAAGTCTGTACCTACAATGTCTGTTCTGTTGGTTAATACTGTCAAGGTTACATTGCTTTTAGAAGTTGTTGTATCTGAGCTTGAATCTGCAGCTTTACCGCAGCCAGCTAATACACTAACTGACATACTTGCTAATAAAACTAAACTAATTACTTTTTTCATGTTTGTCCCCCTTAATTATAATAATCAAGTAACGTTATTGTTACGTTACAATCCTATTTTACGATATCGTTTACACAATGTCAAGAAAAATTTTAGCAAGTTAAATAATAGTATTTCCTATACTAAATCCTTTTATACCAATGATTATAAACCTTTTTTTTATTAATCAGCTGTAACTTTACAATTAATAAAGCTCCAGCTTTTTTTTAGCTGGAGCTAATAAAATTACACTCGTTATATTTCTTTTACAGAATCTCTCGTTATAAGTTTGCTTTTAATCATTACTCTTCCGTATTGAACATCTGGGTTATTTATCTTTTTTGAAATCATTTTTACAGAAACCCTTGCCATCTCCTCCAAATCAACTTTCACAGTTGAAATGCTTGGATTTGATTGCATGGCATGTATGGAATCATCAAAACCTACTACAGAATAATCCTCTGGTATCCTATATCCACTACTTTTTAGCTTTTCTATCAATATCATCGCAGTTTTATCACAGTTACACACGAAAGCTGTTGGCATTTCCTCAGGAAGAGAAATATCAAGCCATATACTATCATCTGTTCTGTCATTAATAATCCAACTATTCCTAAAAGGTAACTTATACTCTAATATAGATTTATAATAGCCTAAAAATCTATCTTGAATACTACTGGTTAGATTCAAATTTCCTACAAAAGCTAAATTATTATGTCCTTTTTCAATAAGATTATTGGTAATTTCATAGGCTCCAAAAAAATTATCCGTATTAACACTGTCCACATTAAATTTATCATAATAAAAATCTAAAAACACTAAAGGAATGTTAAGCTCCACAACCTTTTGAACATACTCCTTGGAAAGTTGCCCAAGGATTATAATACCATCAACCTTTTTATCCTGTACCATCCTTGGTAGTACTTGATTTTTTTCATTATCTGCATCTAATATATGAAACATAGAGGTATAATGTATTTTCTCAACGTAGTTAGATACTAATCTATATAACTCTATATAAAAAGAGTCCCCTTGTCCATAAAATCGCTCAGTTGAAATTATACCAATACACCGCGGAAGGTCATCCCCTAAAGCACTCCCATTTGTATTAAAAACATAACCAAATTCAGCTGCTGCCTGCCTAATTCTTTCTTTCATATCTTCACTAATATCCTTGTTACCTCTTAAGGCCTTAGATACTGTTACCTTGGAAACTCCAACTCTATTTGCAACATCCTGCATTGTAACTTTTTTCGCCATATCTATACTCCTTATAAAATATTATTATTTTCGCCATTTAAATTCAATAAAAGTTAATACCACTTACTATTATATACTTTTTTAACTTTACTAATCAACATATTTGAAAATAATTACTTTACAAACCAGTAACAATAGTATTTCACAATATTTCATTTATAAATTGTTACTCTGTATAACTTATTTTCTCTAACAACCCTGTTTTTTTAAGGTATAATTAGATTATAATGAACTATTTTTAACAATCTACGTTTAATTTATAAGAAAGTATGGTGATATCTTGGATGATATAAGTTTAATTGAAAAGGCTAAGTCTGGTAATATAAGTGCTCTTAATACTTTGCTTAGTGAGAACTACTCAATATTACTGGGCTATGTTATAAAAATGACTGGAAATCCAGATATCTCGCAGGATATAGTTCAAGAAACCATGTTGAAAGCAGTTGTAAATATAAAAAAGTTTATTCCTAAGGCCAAATTTTCCACATGGCTAATAACAATATCTACCAACCTATATAGAGATTTACTTAGAAAAACTAAGAATTTGGAATTAATTGATGAGACTATTGAATCAAAAGACCTTGGACCTGAGGATTCAGTAATTTCTAATATTCAATATAAAGCAGTTAAAGAAATCCTACTTAAATTACCTTTTGAAAAAAGATCAGTTTTTATTTTAAAACATTATTATGGTTATAAATATGAAGAAATTGCAGAGATTCTAAAATGTCCTATAGGAACTGTTCGTTCAAGGCTTCACAATTCTATAAAATTTATTATTTCAGAAATGGATAGAAGGAGGTTGATTTAAATGAATAAATCAGAAAATAAATATAATAAAGTAATTGATATATATTACAATGAGCTATCAGGTGAGACTCCCAAAGACATGTCCATTGAAGAAACTATTTTATCTGATACCTTAAATTTAGCTTTAAATAAAATGGATATTTTAAAAGATCCGGTCTCCCCCTTTGATATAAATATCCTAGAAATTATTAAAGAAGGAGAATTAATAAAACAAAACAAAAGGAATTCTTTAGAATTCTCAGCCTTTATCTCTTTCTCTTTATTTATAATCTTATCCTTAATTCTTATAACCTTTTATCTAGGTGAAACATTTTTTATTTATTATGAATTGTTAACCTTTATTATTATACCTATTTTGATAGTTCCACTGTCAAAGCTATCCCGAACTGGAGGGGATTAATATGCATCTGGATTTAGATACCAAATCCTTAATTATTGTTTTAATTTGTCTTGCGCCTTTTCTATTATTTCAAGGTGCTTGGATTTTTAAAGATGCAAAAAAACGCGGAGTAAAATTTTATTGGCTTTGGGGTTTTATAGGCTTGTTAAATATACCTGAATCATTAATTCTATACTTAATAGTAACTAGGATACTCTTTAACAAAAACAAAACAAAAAAGAATTAAAATACTAATGAACTTTTTGTCTTATCTCCCGTTAAATCAATATAATAAAAAATAATTAAATTTTATGAGGAGGTACACAAAATGACAAATATGACTTCAACAGAAATTTTACAAATTGCTATCCCAATTCTTGTTATCCAATTATCTCTTATGGTTTTTTGCTTATACAAACTTTCCAAAGATACTGTTAAATATTTACCTAAATGGTTTTGGGCATTGGTAATTGTCTTTGGCCAGCTGCTAGGTCCAATTGTTTATCTTATTTTGGGAAGAGAAAAGGAGTAATTATGTTAAAAGTAACTAACTTAACAAAAAGCTATGGGTCCCTTGAGGTTTTAAAGGGAATAAGTTTTGAAATTAAAAGAGGTAAAGTTTATGGTTTCCTTGGACAAAATGGTGCAGGAAAAACAACCACTATGAATATTCTTACTGGATTAATTGATTTTAATGGTGGAGATATAGTATATGAGGATAAAGATTTCAAAAATGATAAAAGACAAATCCTTAAAAAAGTAGGATACCTTCCACAAAATCCAGTTTTTTATGGCTATATGACTGGGAATGAATATTTGAATTTTATTGGAACTCTCACTAATATGAGTTTACCCGATATTAAGAAGAGAACTAATGAACTTTTAGAAGTTGTCGGTCTAAAGGATGCTGGAAAAAGAAGACTTAGTGGTTATTCAGGTGGAATGAAGCAACGTTTTGGTTTTGCGGTTTCCCTGTTTAACAAACCAGAATTATTATTCCTTGATGAGCCTACCTCAGCTTTAGATCCAGAAGGCCGTATGGAAATACTTGACTTTATTAACGACTTAAAAAATCAAGGTGTTACTGTTTTCTTATCAACACATATTTTAAATGACATAGAAAGGGTTTGTGATGAGGTAAGTATAATAAAGGATGGAAAAATAATTGTCTCAGCAGGCCTTGAGGAGTTAAAGAATAATTATATTCAGCCAATTTATGATCTGGAATTTGAAAATGATTGTACAAAATTTAAAAATATTCTTACAAACCTTAATTGGGTAGAAGACCTACAGCTTAATAAAAATAAGCTTAGTGTTCATGTTAAAAATATAAGTTTAGCAAGAAGTGAACTATTAAAGCTTTTAGTTGTAGAATCTAACCCCTTAATGGTATTTAATCTAAGGAAAAGTACTCTTGAAGAAATATTTTTAAGGTTGGTGAATAAAGATGTCCTCATATAAAGCATATTTAAAAAAAGAAATTCTGGAATCAAAAAGACAATATAAATATATAATTCTGGCCGCTGGCTTTTTATTCTTCGCAATTTTCGAACCAATCATGGTAAAACTCTTACCTGAAATACTGAAAAGCCAATTAACTCAAGGTTCAGGGGATATAAGTGCTCTGCTACCCCCAATGACACGATTAACAGGCATGCAGAATTATATAAAGGACTTGTTTCAAATATTAACTTTGGTAATTATTTTTACTATATGCGGTGGCTTAAGCGATGAAATCACTACTGAAAAACTTATATTTCCTTATTCTAAAGGAAGCCTTCCACTTGGAATAGTACTTGCCAAATTAACAAATTATACTTTAGCCGTAACCAGTTTCACCTTTATAGGCTTTTCAATAAATTACTATTACTCTGGGCTTTTGCTAAAGGGAAATGCTGTTGCTTTTTCTTCTGTTTTAGTAGCTGCAACCTACTTATCCATATATTACTTTTATACAATAACCATAATATTATTTTTTAGTAGCATCATTAAAAAAGGAATACTAACTGGAATCCTAGTTTTAATTATTAACTATTTTTCTGTTGCTTTCATAGGAATAAAAGCCATATCAAAATTTATTCCTTATAAACTAGTTGAAGGTGCAAGTCAATTTAAGAATCTAAATCTTACAACAACAATTATTAGCGTGATTATTTTATCCCTATTATTTATTTCATTAACTATTCGAAGAATGAATAAAGTTGAGGTAGTTTAGTAAGCTAAATTGCCCTTTCCTTATTATTTAGTTCTTTGGATTTTTCTGAAACAAAGTCTAAAATCAACTGCCTATGCTGCTTTTTTATATCGTTATACTTATACGCAACCTTCTTATGCCTAGGATCCTCCATAGTCTCTACTCGTATCTTCTTACATAATACTAAAATATTTTCGTCTTTTACTGATAGTGCTACTAGTACAAAATTACTAACCTCTTCATCCCTAGAAAGGATAAAATTCACGCCTCCTGCACTTATGTCTATTGTATAAGTTTTCCTAAAACTTCTAAAATATCTTTGTTCAACTTTACTTAAACTTTCATATTCTACTTCACAGGGTAATGGGGAATATTCTATTTTCATAACAATGGAAATTCTTTCAAATTCCCTTCTATCAATACCTAACACAAGTTTAGGTAAACTTATTATTACGGCTTGTTCAAAACCAGTTTGTTTACTACCAAGTATAACTGAGGTACATCGTAAAGCTTCATGTTTACGAACTAAAATTAACTCTATGCACTGATTTTGACTAAACTCTCTATATGCATCCTGCCTAGTATTTATTGTAATTCCTACACATTCCTTGGATACCTTTCTAATTCGTCCGTCAACTAGCGTCTTATTAGGATTAATAAACTTAACTATATCGTTTTCTTTTAAAGTATTTATATCGATAAACTCCATAAATATTACCTCTTTCTATACAGTATAAACTTAATATGTCACTGTTAAACATAATTCAACAAGGATGTGCTATTCTCCTTCTAAAGGTGTACAAAAACAAAAAAATAAAAAGCAGTAGTAAACATTAACTTTACTACTGCTAAATATCCTACCTTACTTATTTGGGACTCCTCTTACCGGTTTATGCATATTAGCATCTACCTCCATAGTAATGGGATTGGCAGTTTTGGGATTTTTACCTTTATTGTCATTTTTCTTTTTCTTTTCTCCTTTTGTTGGCATTTTAATCACCTCAATATTTATATTTCCATTTTATTTATTAATTTATTCTTTTCATTTAAAAAGACTGTTCAGTCTTCCCTATCACGAAAAAAATATGGTAATATAGTGAAAGGATATGGTAGAATGTCTGTATACTTATATATAAGACCAACCCAACAGGAGGATGGAAAATATGGATGAAAAGGCTTTCAGATATAACATTCAAGACTTAGCAGATGATATGGAAGTAGGACTTGAAACTCTATCATCTTTGTATTCAGAATTTTTTCATGAAATGAAAATAAATATCCAGGAAAGCAAAGCATTAGCAAACAACAAGGATTGGGATAAACTGCAGAGGGTGATCCATAACATTAAGGGTATTTCTACCTGCCTTAATGTTAATGATATATATTTTGTTTCTCAACAATTAGATACAGACTTAAAAAATCAAAAATTTGAAAATGTTTTATCTAATATAAATTCCATTAATGAACTTTTCAATTGTACTGAAACTGATATAAGAGAATTTTTTAAAAATAGTGGGATTACAATCTAAAACTTACTTAATAGGGACGGTGCTTAAATGCTAAAAGGTAAAAAGATTTTAATTGTTGATAACTCTCGTACAATAAGACTTCAAATTAAAATGATGTTAGAAAATGAGGGTGCTATTCTAGTTGAAGTGGGTACAGAATGGGGTATGACCACTAAAATTGAAGAATATGGTGTAATTGCAGATTTAATTATTATGGATTTAATTCTTAACGCTGAAGATGGCCTAGATCTTATTAAAAAACTAAAAGAAAACGTAAGATTTAAGCATATACCCATTATTATTATTACTGAGAAAGTTGATGTGGATTCAATTTTATTTGCAAAGGATCTTGGAGTAAGAAGCTATTTGAAAAAACCCTTTAAAAAATCTGACCTTGTTATCAGAATCCAGGATGCTCTGGAAAAAACAGCTACTGAAAATTTTTCAGATTAAACACTAAAGGCTTTTAATGTTGTATAAAGCTTTTCAATTTTAAGTGGCTTTGAAAGGTGAGCATCCATGCCAGCCTTTAAACACTCTTCTATTTCTTCTCTGGTAACACCAGCCGTTAAAGCTATTATAGGAATATGCTTTCCTTGTTCCTTCTCTTTTGATCTAATTATACTAGTTGCTTTTAATCCATCCATTTCTGGCATTTGAACATCCATAAGTATTAAATCATAGGTATTATTTTCGAATAGTTCTACTGCTAAACTACCATTTTCGGCTAAATCAACTTTACAAGAAAGTTTTTCAAGATAAGTGTTTATAATTTTTCTATTAATCTTGTTATCCTCAGCTACAAGAATTTTTAGTCCTAAAACTCTAGGGTTTTCTCCCTTTTCTATAACTAGTGAAGGGCTTTCACTTTCCTCATGAATTTCAAAAGGCAAGTAGAAATTAAATTCGCTTCCTTTTCCAAGTTCGCTTTGGACTGTAATTTTTCCGCCCATTAGATTTACTAGGTTCTTTACAATTGAAAGTCCAAGTCCTGTACCTCCAAACCTTCTAGTTGTAGAATTATCTGCTTGTTTAAAGCTTTCAAATATACTTTCAATCTTTTCCTCAGAAATTCCTATTCCAGTGTCTGATACGGCTATAGCCACTGATAGCTTATCCTTTTCTTCTTCAACCTTCTTTACAGTAACTTTTATCTCACCTTCTTGTGTGAACTTTAAAGCGTTACCTAAAAGATTAATTAATATCTGCCTTAGTCTATTTGAGTCCCCTAAAAGTTTCCTATTAAAGTTTTCCTCTATTTCTAAAGTCAACTTTAATGACCTTTTTTCAGCCAATACTGAATAGATTTCAACTGTGTTTTTAACTACAGATTTAATATCAAAAACATTTTTTTCTAGTTCTAGTTTCCCAGCTTCAATTCTAGAAAAGTCCAAAATATCATTTATCATTAATAACAGAGATTCCGCTGAATTCGCTATCATATTAATATATTCTTTTTGTTTTTCCCTAGACAGATCCATTGTATTAAGTATTTCGGAGATACCAATTACTGCATTCATGGGAGTCCTTATTTCATGACTCATATTAGCAAGAAAATATCCCTTTGCTTTATTTGCATACTCTGCCTCTTCTTTTGCCTTTTGTGCTTCTAATAGAGCTTCTTCAATCTTAGTTATATTTCTTAATACAATTAGTTCTCCACTTTTTCTATGTTTTTCATCGTAAATTAAAGTTATACGCAAGTCAAAGTATTCCGTTATATTATCTTTAGTATAAATAATCTTATGATTTTTATTTGTTGAGTCAGTTATGTATTCAGATAATTCTTTCCAGTTTTCTAAAACTTCTGTAACCTTTTTACCAATATAATCTTTATCATTATTGCTTAATATAGTATCTCTAGCTTTCTTATTCAAATCTAATATTCTTTTGCTATTATCCATTACTATAATAATGTCACGCATTTCTTCTACAATCTTGTCTCTTGCCACAGGTAAAATATCAAGTAATTTATATTGAAATAGAGCATAAAAACAAGAAATTCCTGTTCCTAAGAATGAAAAAGGCGTTATATCAATATTTCCTACAGGAACTAAATTAAAAATAAACACAACATTAGAAATTATGGGAAAAAAAGCAGCAACTGCCATTATCATAGCTTGACTTCTGTAAATTGCAGTAGATTTAATGCAGGCCTTTATAAAAATGTAAACACCGCTAAGTACAAAAATATATACATATGCGGCATTTATCCAAAATAAAGGACCATTGCCTAAAACCAGAACATGATTCTCTATGGTGACACTTGTATAAAATTTGTAATGAAGAGGATTAGTGAATATTGTAATAAGGATTAATAATGGTACAATCATAAATTTTAGCCAATTATTTAGGCTTAATTCTTTTGATCCCTCTTTATAATCATTGGCTAAGGCATAAAAGGCTATTCCAGCTAGCGTTATTCCAACATACCTTGTGTTAGATAAAAATAGTTTCGTATTAAAATCTGTAGTCATAAAAGTTAAGGCTTGAAACAAAGACCATATAAAAAGTGACCACATTAAAATAACTAAAGGAAGTGAGCCTCTGGTTGGTCTACGTCTCCATGCCATGCTCCCAACTATCAATCCTAATAAGCATGCAATAAATAATGTAAAAACATAAATATTATTTATATTATTCATAAGTACCCCTCTAAATCACATTTAGTTTGCTTTAATACAATAATACTATATTGTTATACTTTTTTATACAATTAAGATGTTTTTATTAATTATTTGATATCCTTTGGTCCAGTAACATAAAGTTTATATCCTATAAATACGGAAGTAATGCAGGTTATAATAGTAGCACTAGCTAAACATAACAGAATTGTATTTCCTTCAGGCATAATAGAGAAGCTTTCAAGAAATTCCACCTTTCCTGAATTAGGGGATATTGGCATAGAAATTTTTAGCAAGATCAAAAAACTATAACCAATAATAGAAAGCCCTCCAAAACTACAAAGCCTCAACTTTTCGCTCCTTATTAAAGTAATTGCTGTAGCCGCAAAAAGTATTGTAAGTAATACACATACCATTAATATATCGCCTTTTGTTGTGTCTATTATTTGATAGACAGCAGATTCGGGTGGTGACTGACTAAAGATTTTTGAATCCACAAGATATATTATGCCAACTATGATACCTAGAAACGCTGCGCCAGAAACATTAAGTAATATGAATAATATTACTACTATTACTACTGATAGAAGAAATATATTTAAGACTGTATATTTTCTACTTACAGGAACAGTATCAAACAGTCTGTGATCGCCGTATATTATTCGATTAATCATCCATACACTAATAATAGGGAAAGCAATATAATAAATACTACTGAAATCTATTGAATTCCCCATGAATATAGACATATTAATAAGAAACATTATAAAAACAGCAAAACCGTAAAGCAATCCCTGTGAAATATTTTGAGAGTTCATATTAATTGGTGGTATTGAATTTAACAATAACCTCTGATAAGCTATGATTTTTTTTAACATACTAAACACCTCTTTCCTTTTTTTTACCCAAGTAAACCATTATGTCCTCAATTGTAGGTCTAGCAGTTTTAACCCCTGGTGTTCCCTGAAGTCTTAAATCGGTGGTACATAGTCCCTGGTATCCGAAAGTTGTTTCTTTTATTCCAATTAGCCCAGATTTAATTGTATCTGTCATATCCGGTCTATCCACATATGCCAGGGTATACATATCTAGCATTTCGTCCTTCTCTTTAGAAAAAATTATTTTACCATTATCAATCATAGTTATATAATCAGCAATTTTTTCAAGGTCACTGGTGATATGTGTTGAAAACAGTATAGATCGTTCTTCCTTCTGCATAAGTTCTAAGAGTAAATCAATTATGTCTGCCCTGGCAATAGGATCAAGCCCTACTGTGGGTTCATCTAATATGATTAATTCTGGATTATGACATAGTGCCATTACAACTCCGAACTTCGTCTGCATACCCTTTGAGTAAGCTTTTAGCCTTTTACCGGGATCAAGTTCAAAGCGGTTCATAAGTTCATCAAACCTTTTACCATCAAAGGTTTTATAAAAAGGTGCTATTAAATTTTTAACTTTAGTTGGTTTCAGATTAAGAGGATAATTTAAGCTATCAAATACAACCCCTATTTTTCCTTTAACGTTTTTTTCATTTCCATACATTGGTATACCATCAAACAACACTTCTCCACCAGTTCTTTGAATCATATTTAGTATTGTTTTAATAAGGGTGGTCTTACCTGCACCATTTTTGCCGATAAACCCCATAATAGTTCCCTTTTCCACAGAGAAATTTACATCACTTAAAAAGAACTTATCGATGTTCGCTACCAAATCCTTAACTTCTAAAGCGTTATTTGTCATTATCATTACCTCCATATAATTCATTTATAACATTAAGTATTTCTCCCTGGGATATATCAGCTGTATCTGCAAACTCTTTAATTTCAACAAGTCTTTCCTTTAACATATCCATGTGTATTGTTTTAATTTTCTCTATGTTAATCTCTGCAACAAAGCAGCCTCGTCCTTGATGGTTAATTACTATACCATCCCTTTCCAAATTTTCATAGGCGTGTTTTACGGTTATGATGCCCACCTTTAAATCCTTTGCCATAAGCCTTATTGAGGGCAATTGTTCATTGGATTTTAGCTGTCCACTAAGAACCATTTCTTTTACTTGATTTTGTATTTGCTCATATATGGGCGTCTGCGAAATAGTTGATATAAGTATATTCAAACACATCTCCTCCTTGTCTACTGTAATTATACGATAGACACAGCTAATTGTCAATATTTTCTTTATAATACTATTAATTGTTTTTAATACAGTAATATTTAATGCAATAAGCTGGCCAAAACAAAAGAGGCCGTCTCAAAATAATTAATTTTATTTTGAGACAAGCCCCTTCACATTTAACTTACAACTATGTATACCTCAGCCATTCATGAACAAATATCTGAAAGCTCCACTTGTATGCTTTCATCTCTATTTATAATTTTGTTGCTGTATATAGCATTTTCATGGGCTACATTTCTTGAAGGAAGTATTACGGTAAACTTACTGCCCTTACCAAATTCACTCTCAACATTTATATGACCCCCATGTAATTCTACAATGGACTTAACTAAACTTAAGCCAATACCCGTACCTTCTGCATTTCTTGATAATGATTTATTTACCTGTTTAAATCTATCAAATATCATCTCCAAATGATTTACTTCTAGCCCAATACCGTTATCCGTCACTGATATTTCAACAAATTCATTCTTATCCTTAATATTTACAAATATTTCATCGCCCACTTCTGAAAATTTTATGGCATTTGAAATAAGATTTAATACTATTCTCTCTATCTTTTCTGGGTCACAAGCAATTACTTTTTCTTCTGTGTCTGTATCAAAAATAAGATTTATCCCTTTAACTTCAGTGAAGTTAATTACAGACATCACTATTTCTTCTACTACTTCCACTATATTGTTATTTGATAAGTTCAAAGCAAAAAATCCTGCTTCAATTTTTGATACATCAACTATGTTATTAATAAGTTTAGATAATCTATGGCAATTTTGCTTTATTGAATCAACATATTTAACAAGTGAACCCTTCATTTCTTCTAAGGAATCACTATTGCAATACAGGCTCAACAACTGAACTGTTGAAAATATAACATTTAGTGGTGTTTTTAGTTCATGGGATATGTTGGCAAAAAGTTCTTCCTGTAACTCTAATGCTTTCTCCATAATTATATTAGACTTTATTTCATTAGTAACATCTATTATCAAAATTAATATTTCTTGAACTTCTCCATCTACTTCAAGTACTGGTTCAAAGATAACATTCCAATATATATCATTTCCATTTAAAACATGGTTTTTCTTCATTAAATACTTAGTTTTCTTTTCCTTTAACACCTCACTAATACATTGATAATACACACTTGTTTTAAAGTTTTCAAATATATCCTCAATCTTATTATCTTTTATTTGACAGATTGAGTTAACCTCAGATCTAAATGATTCAATAATACTAGTTGCCTTTTTATTAATGTCCACAACTTTTAAATCTTGGCATGATACTCTAACAACTGGCAAATCAAAGGTATCTATCATTCTGTATAAGAATTCATACCTATTTCTTTCTGCTTCTTCATGCTTAAAATAATCCGTCATATCTCTACTACAGAGCACCCCTAAAGAGAACTTTCCTTCACTATCATATATTGGCGTTCCACTAATATCTATTTGTAAAGTTTTATATGGAAACTTTACTGCCATTCTCATATTTTTGAATTTTTCTCCACGCATAACTCTACGAGCTGGAATATCTTCTGGGTTAATTTCCTCTCCATCAATACTCAGAAGCTCTGATTGCTTAATCCCATTACCAGTCTTGTCCACATTTTCATAAGACGGAAAAAATATCTCTCTTGCTGATTTGTTAAATAATATATATTGCTCTTTATCATCAAAAATAGAAATACCATCTGATATATTTTCTATGATAGCCTCTAACTCTTTTTTCTGTTCCGCAATCTTTTTAGATTGTTCAATAGCCTCAGTTATATCATGAAAACAGGATACTACCATAGTCAAATCTCCATTAGCATCATAAATGGGAGTTGAACTATTATCCACGAAGTATCCTTTATCTTTATTACTTACAAACATTTTAGCATTTTTTACCCTTTCACCTCTTAAGGCCCTAATTCTAGGCATATTTTCAAAGGGTATTTCTTTGCCTTCCATATCAGAGTATTTTACATTACTAGGAGCCACTTCAGGGACAGTTACTGTATCCCATTGATAAATTAATCTCTTGGCTTCAGTATTTGCCATTATAAACTCACCTTTATTATCCGTAAGCATTAATCCCTCAGATAAGTTTTCAATAATGCCCGCTAGTTGTGTGTTTTGTAGCTTTAACAGTTCCTTTTGCTGCTGAATCATCTTATCTTGCCCATCTAAACTTTGATTATTTAAAACTCGTTCAGTAACCTCAGTAATAGTTACAAATATATATCTCATCTTTTTATTTTCAAATATAGGTCGTTGAACATAATCCCAATAAGTTACGCCACTTGCAAACTTATCATACCTGAATTCTTTTATATAGTTGGTCTTTTGTGTTTCAAGGATCCTGTTCCAAAGGACTTCTGCATTACTTCCTGCAAAACCTGTCAAAATCTTTGATACTGGTCTACCTAGACTATTTTCCTCTATAATAAGAGGTGAATTCTGAAAATCAAGATATTTTTGATTAACTTTAAGTAATATTAGATCAGGCACACTGTAAACAGCTACACCCTGTGCATTTTCAAGAAATTTTTCTTCCACAAAAATGAGTTTATCATTAATTCTTGAATTTGGTTTTTCTTTAAAGCAATAAATTTTTTCACTGGTTTCTAAGTCATGAAAAAGTGAGATATTCACTTCCCTTGCTTCCAGTAACTTAGTGAAAATAAATCCTGAAAAGTTATTATTAATATTGGTAAGAAGTACTTGTGAATTAATTTTTAAAGCAGCTCCTATATCTATAAGTGACTTCCCTATCAATTCATCCATTTCAAACCCTGTTAAATCAATAAATTCTTTATTAACCGCTGTTATAACACTATTACGTGAATACAAATATGGTTCTACTATTCTGTTATTGAAAGCATACTCCAAAATATTACCCCCATTTTTTTAATATAATCCTGGTATTCTTAGTGTTTTTGTAGCTACCCTATAATAGTTGTTCTAATTTACTCATTACCTCAGGATATTTCTTTTTTAAATTAATTATCTTAAAATTATTATCAACAAAAGTATGTAATGTATTTCCTCTTGCTATTTCTTTCTGATCTTTTTCTCTAATAATTGAATAATTAAACTTTGCCCTTACAGCACTTAACTCTTCAATCCAAGCCTTAATTGTAAGTTCATCATTATATTTAGCACCATTCATATACTTACAATTACTCTCAAGAACAGGTATCATTATACCTATATCCTCCATATCTCTATAACTCATACCACACTGGTTTATAAATTCCGTTCTTGCTATTTCAAAGTAAATTAAATAATTCGAATGGTATACTACCCCCATTTTATCTGTTTCTGCATATCTAACAACTACCTTAGTTTCATTAAAATTCATAAATATCATCTCCTTTTAAAGATTATAATATGTTTCGAAAAAAATAGCATTCTTATTTAGGATGCCATTTCTCTTTTTAACAAATTATCTATTTCTACTGCTGGAACTGGTTTGCTTACAAGGTAACCCTGAAACATATCACAGCCATGTCTCTTTAAGTAATCCAATTGTTCCTGTGTTTCAACGCCTTCGCCTATAACATTTAAACCCAGTTGTTTCGCTAGGAGAATTATATTTCCCGTCAAACTTTTCACATCATCCTCAGACTTTATATCATCAATAAAGGACTTATCTATTTTTATTGTATTTATTGGTAACATTCTCATATATGTAAGGGAAGAGTATCCGCATCCAAAGTCATCCAAGGCTATCTTAATATTATTATCTTTTAATATATTCAGTTTAGCTATCACCAAATCCATAGATTCCACTAATACGGATTCAGTGATCTCAATTAAAATTAATTCTGCAGGAAGTCCTATATCTTCAATAGTACTCAAAACAAAATCCGTAAAATCCTTTTGCATGATCTGAAGTGCAGAGACATTTACCGAAATATAAAAATTTCTAAAACCACTATCATAAATAGATTTTGCATATTTACAAGCGCTGATAATCACCCACTTGCCTATTTGTATAATTATTCCACTCTCTTCAGCCGCACCAATAAACCTATCTGGAAAGATAAATCCATTTTTTGGGTGTATCCATCTAATCAAGGCCTCAAATCCAGTTATCTTACCTAGAGCAACGTCAATAATAGGCTGATAGTACAAGAGAAACTCTTTGTTTTCTAGAGCTATCTCTAAATTAGCTTGCATTTTAATTTTTTCCATTGCTAAATTTCCCATTACTCTATGGTAAAAGGTATAGGTATTTTTTCCAGACTCCTTTGATTTATACATGGCTGTATCAGCATTTTTAAGAAGTTCATCAAAACTAAGTCCATTCTCAGGATAGAAAACAATGCCACTACTATGAGTAACATGAAACATATCTCCATCAATAGAAATAGGACTAGCTAATGACTCCAGTAAAGCTTTAGAATATACTTCTACTTCTTCCTTTAGAGGTGAGGCTTTAATCAAAATAATGAATTCATCTCCACCAAGCTTGAATGCTGTCATATTTTCATTTAAGATTCTTACTAATCGTTTTCCAGTCTCCAATAGTAACTTGTCCCCAGTCATGTGACCGTAGGAATCATTAATATATTTGAAATTATCTAGATCCATAAAAATCAATGCGAATTTGCTATTAATTTCAGCACAATTTTCAATTTCATCTGATACAACTTCACGTAACCTAACTCTATTGGGAAGCCCAGTGACTGAATCGTAATAGGCCAAATTGTTGATTTTTTGTTGCTGTTCTTTTAATTCACTAATATCAGTAAAAGCTCCAAATACTGCAGTGCCTCTTCCATTTTCATCAAACTCACACTTAGTATTAGACAGTAACCATTTATAGTTCCCAGTTTTACACTTTACTCTATATTCAAAAGTTTTTAAAGCAATTTTCTCGTCTACTTGATGTTTAATACCCTCTTTCACCCACTCAAGGTCTTCTGGATGAATAATAGTAAACCAAAGATCTAAATCTTCTAGCTCCCAACTTTTATAGCCAAGAATATCATAGACTTTTTCTGAGAAAAAACGCTTTTTATTAATTAAATCACCTTCCCAAATAATGTCCATAGTTGACTCAGCGACAATTCTATACCTATCCCCACTTCTTCCAAGCTCCTCTTGCTTTTGTATCAGCTCATGTATATTTTCCTTTAATTCTTCATCGGATGCTATATTTTCCTCATAAATAGCTGTGAGCTCTTCATTTTTCATCCTAAGCTCTTTCTCTGCTCTTGTTCTAAGCTGGATATTTCTTAAAAGGATATAAATTAATATTAAAAGAGAAAAAATTAGTGCAATTACAAAATATATCAAAACATTATAAATCTTCATATTCATCTCCTTAAAACAAAGTGTTTAATCATACATTCTACATAGTTCCTTATTTTTCCTCCTTTTATACTAAACTAATATCTCCAGAGAGTTCCACTTTAATTTTGCCCATATTTTATCCTTCTAAATCTAATTATCTGATATAAAAGAGAAATTTGAATTGGAAATAAAAATAATTATGTCAAAGGGCTTATGGGTTCAGGTGGTGTTTACAATAAAGTTTCTAAATGATTTTTCTATAGGTGAAAAAAGGGACTATATCTAATTTTGATATAGTCCCTTTTTTATTTAGAAAACGAATTAAGTTAATCCTAGAAATTCATTAAGTTTATTTCTTAATAAAGGTAATTTCTAGAAATACAACTTCCTGCGGCATGGGCTTTAATGTGACGAGATTATCCGAGAGAGCCTTAGAAAGACTTGGTTTCTGTTTATTAAATTGCGTTAAAAACCCTTTACTGTTTGAGCAAAGTCACTTCAACAAAAATTTTATAATACAATAAAATTTTTCGTCTTTATCTCTTTGCTGACTAATTAAAGCGAGTTTAAAGGGTTTAGTAATTTCATCAACAGAAACCTTAGTGTTTCTTGGTGCAGCGAGTAATCTATAACATGAAATTCCAGGGCACAGGATTTGTATATCCAGAAAAACGCCTTATTCACCCAACTCACTCCACCGAACTATTCTAAGAGGTATATCCTTCCATTCCTTTGACTTTTCTTCAGAGGATTTCTTAAGCGTCTTCCTGTTATCTGGATTAGCCTCTAGCCAGGTTTTATTACCTATGTACGCAAAGGTATGAAAACCCTTCTCTGCAACTATTATATCTCCCGGGATAATATTACTATAATCTAATTCTTCCATTGAGGTAGCCTTAAGAACAAGTGTAGTCATTTCCTTATAACTATTTCCCAAGGCTGCTGCTGAACAATCATACCACCAGATAAAAAAGGCTCTTCTGATTAACTTTGGATTTAGATTTTTTATTCCAACCTTAAGATTAGCCCCTACAAAACCTTCTCTTACAAGTCCTGAACAGTCAATTCCGATCTTGTTCTCTCCACCCCAGATATATCTTACATTTTCATAGCCTAATAAAGCATGTACATATTCATCTTGCAGTTGTTTTGTGTTAGCCTTATGACCTGGTACAAGGATAATAGCAGCTACTAATAAAGCTATTATTATAAGTAATACTCTTAGATATATAGTTCTCCAAAACAAGCAAATTCCACTAATCCATAAGAAGATTAAACCAAGTACAATTCCAAGCCTAATAATGCCAGTTCCTATAGGGAATAACAACATAAAAATTACTATAACCAATATAGCTATCCATCCAATAATAAAAAGTTTCTTTTTCTTCACTTTGACCTCCTTAAAACCATTATAGTGAGATGATTTTTAAACATCAGGTTTTACCATTCTCTTATATATACGAAAAATAATGGATAAGGTTATTTGAAGTACAAAATTTCTTTTTTTAAAATCCCAAAAAAACTTCAGCACTTTTTCTTGCTGAAGTTTTTTTCATATTTAATTTGGCTAAGTTCGTGAAAGTAAGTTTAAACTATTCCTAATTTACAGATACATCAGCTTCAACGCCACTTTGAGATAACTCATCTTTTAAACTTACATTTAAAGCTTTTTTAAGTTGTTTTTTTATCTCTTCTTCAACCTTACCATTTAACACAAATGATGGGACAAACTTGAACAGTGAGCCTTGACCTTTTGCAATTTCCTTATGATT
>JACMJL010000072.1 GCA_014380625.1 Clostridiaceae bacterium | reverse complement strand
TTTAATAGACTTCCACCTGAACCAGTTTTTCCAGATAGTTTAATTCCATTTTCATTAGATAAAGTAATAACATTTTTAACAATATCAATATTTGCTTTAGAAGCAGGTAACTGGTACTCATAAAACTTCCTTAACATATCTACCTGCTCCTTGGGAGATATTTTCAAAGAAGATTGCAACCAAAAATTTGTTAATCCACCAGAAATATCTTTATTCCCATAGTTAAATTTATTGATGTATTCCTGCATTTTTTCTTTTCCAACTTGTGATGAAACCTTCTGAAAATACCAGACTACTGAATTGGAAACTGCTGATTTCAACGTCTGGTCTTTATTCCATGATTCAATTTGATATTTTGTTCCATCCCATTTAAAAGTAGTGCTCTCACCCTGCAAAATATTAGTTTCAAGTCCAATTAATGAATTAACAATTTTAAATGTAGAACATGGAGATATTTCCTTTTTACTTTTTGCTTCGTTATAAATGGAATACTCACCTTTATTTTGGTCAAATAAGACAAAACAACCATCAAACCCTGTGAAATACTTATCCAATTCTTCATTTATAACTTTCTCAATTACTTCATTACTTTCTTTTAATTCTGTTGAAGGATTGCTTGAATTTTTAACTGAAGACTCTTTGATTACATTACTACATCCAATCATTGATGTTAATACAAAGGCAAATAGTAAAAATTCTAACATTTTCATTTAAAAATCATCTCCCACTTTGTCTTAGGTATTACCAAAAAAATAACTGGTCAATTTAAAAAAGAGAAAAATTATTTAAATTGTATAATTGAATAGAAACAGTTCAAATGGAAAAATATTGATCTAATGGATATCTGAAAACGATTTGTATCCAAAAATTCATATAATTTCCCCTACCCCAAAAACAATTACCTATGAAATTAATTCCATATCTGCAGCATTATTGTAATAATCTTCTGGTGAAATTGATATACCCCATTTTTCAATTCCTTCAGTTCGATCTAAGAATGGTTCATAAAAGCTCATCTCCTTTTTAGTTAATGTAACTCCTTTTTTATAAATTTTTTCTACAAAAGCAACATTAGGATTCTTTCCTTTGTATGTCATTGATTTTATAAATTTGAAAATAGTATCTTTGCTATCGAGTAGATCTCCGTTCCAATGTTTCTCCAGTATTCCCCAAACTCTCTCTATAGGATTATACTTGCTGTGGTATGGTGGATAATAGGCAAGTATTATTTTAATATTATGCTTTAAAGAGAAACATACCATTCTTTTTATAAATTGTGTTCTACTACTACCATTTTCTGGTCCATTATCAGAGTTTAATAATAGCACTTTTTTTGAGTCTTGAAGATTATGTCTGTTCCAGTATTCTTCTAACTCATCAGCTATATAGTCAGCTGTTATCCTACTTTCAGCGATAGAGATATCTACTGTACCTTCTTTGACATCCATAATACCAAATGGAGTTACATGTTCATCGCAAAAATCATGATCTTTTGCTTTTGTGGCTACTCTACTTTTACCTCCTCTCGAGAAATCCCCAACTTTAACTCTATCCTTAGCATCAATCGATAATCTTACAACAGTTTCATCATCTTTTATTTCTTCATGCAACTTCTTTAAATTCTCAAAAATAGCATCCGTTTCAGGAATTTTTTTTAGTGGCTTTGTTTTCTGTACTTTCTTCATATTATATCCTAATTTATTTACCAATGTGTTTAACGTCTGATGTGAAGGCAATTCTTCTAGTGTATAATTTTTTGCTTCTATAAGCTGCTTTCTAAATTCATTGATTGTCAGTCTAGTATATAACCGCGTACTTTTAAAAGTTGGATCTGTTTGACATTGAGATTCTGCTATAGCTCTAATATCATCTGCTAAATTTGGCAGGTGTTCTGTTGAACTTCTACGTCCTCTCATATTATAGGCATCTTTACACCTTATACCACATTTAAGTTCACACACACCTTTTCGTATTGTATCACGACCTACATTAAATTCTCTAGCTATAAGTGATTGACCTCCGCGTCCAATTTCTTCTGAAAGTTCTGCTAATACAATACGTCTATTATAACCACTTAAATTCTTTACAGCTTTTATAAAAATGCCCTTGCATTTTCCTACAATATTATCTATCATTATTACTATCTCCCCCATAAATGTTGTTTGTCTTTTAGCGGATTCAATTATAACATTTTTGGGAGGAGATATCTTTATTTTCACTATAAATTGACTAGTTTATTTTTTGCAGGTGCCTTAACTTCTGATATGGCTCACGAGCTCAGGACACCTCTTACAAATTTAAAGTCACATATAGAAGCATTACTAGACAAGGTTTGGGAACCCACAGAGGAGATACTTACAAGTTTTTATGAAGAAATACAAAGATTAATAAAATTAGTTGAAGGGCTTAGCGATATAGCTAAATTAGAACAAACCAATCTTATTTTAAATAAGTCAAAATTCAACTTATCCTTAGAACTAGAGAAAATAATAACTGCTTTTGAACCTTTATATAACAATTCTGGCTTAAAGATTTATTCGAATTTGATTCCAAATGTGGAAGTATTAATGGATAAAGATAAGTTAAAGCAAGTAATGTATAATTTACTTTCAAATTCACTTAAATACTCTAAAATAAATGGTGAAGTTTTATTAACTCTAAAAGCTGATAATAATGGCATCAACATATCAGTAAAGGATAATGGTATTGGAATTTCTCAAAAGGATTTGCCTTTCATCTTTGAAAGGTTTTATAGAAGCGATGAGTCTCGTGATAAAAACACCGGTGGTGCTGGCATAGGTTTAACTATTGCAAAGACCATC
>JACMJL010000071.1 GCA_014380625.1 Clostridiaceae bacterium | reverse complement strand
TTTCCTATTTTCTCAATATTCACAGTATTATCTTTAATTTTTATGGCATCATATCTAACATAAAAGGATTGTTTAGACTTTCTTTTACTTTTAAATTGAGGTCTATTAGAATTACCTTTAAAGAAATTCGTAAAAGCTTCATTTAAATCTTCAAAAGCGTAAGCTGTTACTTGCCCACTAACCTCCTTTAACCATTGATATTTTTCTATTTTCTTTAATTGATTAAATTCAGCTCTTATACTAACTTTATTAGGCTTATCTCCACTTTCATAGATTTCATTCCATCTATTCAATCCCCAATTGTAAGCAAATCTAGCTATACCTACAGATTTACACATTAATAATTCTTGTTCTTTACTAGGGAACAGTCTTACTTTTACAGCCTTTATCATGTATGCGATCACCCCCTCTATAGAATATTATTTCCATAGAAGCAATTGATATACGCATATTTGTTCTGTAAACAGGATATTTGTATCAAGTTTTTTCTTTTATATACTTGTAATTTTTTACAAGTTTTATGCATATTCACATTAGAACGCTACTTCTAATGCAGTTCTCAAGGTTTGTAAACCTATGAACTTCTTATACTTTCATATAAGCGTAGACTATATCATCCACCTTACTTCGAAGGCAGTCCTCCACTTCCACTCGCTTGAGTGTACTTCCCTACGGAATAGTCGTTGAACTTTACTCTATTCGAGTCTTAGCTGCTGATTACCCATTACTAATCTTTTTAAAACTTAATCTTTTACAAAGATCAAGCTTTAAAAAGCTTTTAGATGTTTAGGATTTAACCTTGCATCATCTAACTAATTTTTTCTGCTTTCGCAACTTTCACACTTAGTGTTATTTCAAACTTATGTTGTAGTTTAGTTAGCTTTAGGGACTTCCAGCAATTCAAAGGATTTTGGGTGATTTAATCACCATTCCATGCTCCTTATGAACATGGGAGGCTGTCAACAATTTTCTAAATTATTGTTATAAATTTTTAAAGTTTTATAACTTTTTATAATTTATTTGTAACTGTTAGTTACCTCAATAGAGAGTATATCCATATAGGAACATTTAAAACGTATTTAACTCATAACTCATGTGACTGTCACCTTGATGTCACCCTATTGGCAACACTTTGGCAACATTTGTTTAAGGATTGGTAATATTAGAGCATTATAATTATTTAATAGGATCAGAGATTTTAAGGCAAGGGGAGGGTGTAAAATGAGAAGAAACATACTATTTATGATGTGCATAATTATTATTATTATTATAGCTTTGATAGCTGGCTGTAAAGGAAAAAAGTATGAGGCAGTTAGTGATTCAGCGATAATTAAACATGAAGCGGTTATTTATACAGTGATAACAAAATATAGTCCACTTATGTCCTCTGTACCAGGAATTCCACTTGAAGGTGAAGTTAAGCCCAATAACAATCTGGGAAATATAAGATATCACTGGATAGTCAAAACAGGAAATTTTTTAGCTTGGAATGAAGAAAGTGGAAAAATAACTCAATTGGGTAAAGAAGTGAAAAATCAGGGAGAGAAGATTTATTGGTCAGCGGATGTTTCAAATAAGACTAAGGTATCAAAATTCAATGTGGTTTTAAAGGTGGAAGATATAAAAACTTCAAAGCAACTGGCAGAGACAAATATTGAAATTGAAAAGGACACCGAAGGCAATTATAATATAGTCAAAAATAAAGCTCAAAATACAACATTACTAGAACAAAAAACATATGAAATACCATCAGACCAACGAAAAGAGAGTTACTCTGTTGAAGATTTTAATAATTTGTACTCCCAATATTTAAAATTTAACAATATTCATTTAGGAACATCACCTGAAAATGATAAAACCGGAGGATCAAAAGAAGATCAACTTAAATATTACACAATATATGATATAACCCCAAAGGAAGTTAAAGAAGAAATTGGATGTCAAATATTCAAGGTTAACTATTCTTGTGAAACCCTTGTGATTTATAAGTCAAAGGTCTGTAGCATCGGATTTGGTGGCGGCGGATCTGGTGTAGTAAGCCTTACAACCTGTGATTTTGATGGAAATGGGCAAAAGGATTTAATATATACTTTCTCATGGGGTTCAGGATTGCATCGCTCGCATATTGGGGTATTCAACCTTTCTAAAGAAAAAGAAGAATGGCTTGATTTCGTTCAGATGAATAAAGATGTAATGCTTGAGAAAATATCAGATAATAACTTTAAAATTTATAATGCAGATGTTTCACTACAAGCACTTGATTTCATTCATTTTAAACTTTCTAGGCAGGAACATGTTGCTGATGTGCAAAGTATAGCTGGAAAAACTGAGGTTACAAGAAACAATAATTAAATGTTGAAATAGTAATATAGCTGTATATAAGGAGGATAAAATGAAAAAAAAGATATTGTTCATAATCATCACAATTTTTACTTTAGTATTGCTAAGTGCCTGTGAAGAAAAGAAATATGAGCCATCTAGTTATTCTAGTACATCTTTTTCTGATAAAAAAGAAAGTGGAGTTTTAGCTACGGTAAAGAAAAATTTAAGTGAAAAAAACACTAGAGTGTTTGATAAATTAAAATCTGGGTTGTTGCTTATTCCAAAGGAATATAGTATAGATAATGCTATTAAAGATGGGTATTTTGTTGTTTTAAATGAGGAAGTAAAATCTAAAATTGAAATTATAGATCAGTTTGTTTCTGATTCGCAAAATAAAAAAGCTACATCTATAACAATTGTTCAATACAACTTAGTTGGAAACCCAATTATAATAAAAATATTCTATGACGGGATTAAATATTACGTAATAGAGGATGATACGAGAGTTCCTCGCAGTGATACAAAATATTTTGAATTTGAGTTTAAATATTTAAATGTATCCGAAGACAATAATCGTAAAAAATATCTACTGTTGAATGATAAAGGAATTAATTATGATCAATATATGAGGAGTATGCTTAGTAGTAATTACAACGATCACATTGAAGGGTTATGCTTTTGTAGTTATAAGAATTAAAAATAGCTATATATAAGTATTGTAATGTGTTAACATTTAAGATAATAATAACATTAATGTAAATTAAAAGTCTGAGAGGTATTTTATAATGTTGATACAAAATAAGATTTTACTTATTGAAGATGAATTAGCTATATGCGACATACTTTCCTATGCCTTAAGTAAAGAGGGTTTTACAGTAAGGTATGCGCTTTGTGGTGAAGAGGGCATTAAATGTATAGAGGAATTCAATCCTCACCTTATTATTCTTGATTTAATGCTACCTGATACCTCAGGTTTTGATATTTGCAAGAGGGTAACCCTGGACTACAAGATTCCAATTATAATGCTTACCGCTAGAAATGATATTGTGGACAAAGTATTGGGCTTAGAACTGGGTGCAGATGACTTTATAACAAAACCCTTTGACGTGAGAGAAGTTGTTGCCAGAGTTAAGGCAGCCTTAAGGAGAAAGCAAAGACTTCAGGAGATTATTAATGAAATTGAGTTTAATAAAAGTAAACTAAATGTAATTAAGATAAGCGGGGATATAGAAATTAACATAGAAAGTAGATCTATTTTTAAAAGCAGTGAAGAGATAAAATTAAAACCTAGAGAGTATGATTTATTGTTAATTTTAGCTGAAAATAAGGGTAGAGTGTTTTCAAGAGAGCAGCTTTTAGATATGGTATGGAACATGGATTTTGACGGAGACTTTAGAACTGTTGATGTTCATGTACAAAGACTTAGAAAGAAACTAGATTATGGCTCGAATTCTATAATAGAAACAGTTTTTGGAGTAGGTTATAAAATGAGGTGAAAAGGATGAAATTTTCTATTAGGTATAAATTTGCACTTGGGCATATAGTAATTTTTATTCTATGCCTTTTTGCTTTAACTAATATTATGAAAAGTTCCTTTGATGTAGCAAATGAAAAAATTATAAAGGAAGAGATGGAAAGCTTACATCAAAGCAGTAGTGATTATATAACTCAGAATATATTAATAAATAAGCTTCAGAGTAGCAATCTTGTATTAAATAATAGTATGGCATTAAACAAATACGGAAGTAACCTGGTTAAGGAATTAAGCGATGAAAATCAGTGTTCAGTGGGACTTTATACTTTAGAGGGGAATATATTATTCACAGCTGAAACAAAACAACAGGAGAAACTGTTACTGGAAGATACACTTAAAATAGGAGGTAGTAATAAGGATTTAGAAGGGGCCTTAAAGGGCAAGGCTTCTTATGTGATAAATCATTCGAAAAATAGAATTTTAGTAAACTATTCATATCCCCTATATATAAGTGAAGTTAACAGAGGTGTTGTTAGGTTAAGTAAGGATTACACTGATTTATACAAAATAAATAATAATTTATTAAGAAATATAACATTATTTATTGTTATAAGCTTTGGAGCAATATATTTGTTTTCATATTTATTAGTAAATCAAATAACTATGCCAATCATTAGGCTAAGCAAAGCCTCTAGGGAAATTTCAAAAGGTAATTACGATGCAGAAATAATAGTTAATACAAAGGATGAAGTTGGGGATTTAGCTAAAGATTTCTTTAATATGAAGAATAAAATTAAAGAACAAATTACTACAATAAATATGGATAAAGATAAACTCCTTAATTTAGAGCGGCAAAGAAAGAGTTTTTTTGATAATGTAACTCATGAACTTAAGACGCCCCTTACCACGATTTCGGGGTATGCTCAGATTATTAGTGAGGAAGATTTTCAGGATAAGGAGTTTCTAAAAAGAGCATTAGAACATATAAAAACAGAGAGTGCTAGGCTTCACAATATGGTGGTTGAACTACTGGATATATCAAAGTTAGATGTATATAAGGAAAGTGACAATTTCCAAATGGTCACCTTAGGTAACATTTTAAATAAGGTATGCGAAGATATGAACCTAAAGGCAGAAAAATATGAGATGAGTATTAAACATAATATAGAAGCGAATATGAAAGTACTTGGTGATAGTAATCAGTTAACTCAAGTTTTTATCAATATAATAGATAATGCAATTAAATATGGAAGGGTAAAAAGTTGCATAAAGGTGCAGGGGTATACGGTTCAGGACGACTGTGAAATTACAATAGAAAATAAGGGAAGAATCATACCAAAGGAAAGTTTAGAAAGAATTTTTGAGGCTTTTTATAGGGTAGATAAACAGGGATCAAAGGAAAAAGGAAGTAATGGACTTGGCCTTTTTATTTCAAAGTCTATAATTGAAAAGCATAATGGAAGTATTAGAATAGAAAGTAATTCAGATGAGCTGGTAAAAGTTATTATAAATATGCCCCTGGTGACAGACACCAATATAAAAAAATAAAGACTATAGCCTTAATATAGCAGGCTATAGTCTTTAAATTAAACTTGAAAATCCGCAGGATTTAAACCAAGCATAATGCACATTTCTTTTACTAAGGCCATTTCATTCTTATCAAAATTTCCATCAGATGCGCCGATGGAGCAGCAAACAGCCACAAGAGTTCTAGCAGCATCAGGATGTTTTTTTAATTTTGTAATTGATTTTGAAGCTTCTGCTTTTCCAACATTAAAATCAAATTCAAACATTTCAGCATAGTGGTTAAAACGAGCTAACACCTCATTTAATTTAAATGCCTTTAATGACTCATTCAAGTTTATGTAACCCACCATTTTTTGTTTCTCAGAAGAATCAATGGTTCCATCTGCTGCAGCAATCATTGCACAACCAGCAGCGATAGCTTCCATAAAATCTTTGTTAGCAAATTTTTTAACACCAGAAACAGTGCTGTTTTTTTGATCAATTAACCAATCTTTAAATCCCATAATAATAAATCCTCCTAAGTTTTAATATTTGTAAGTTATTTAATTATTTACTCCGAAATTTTTACATAGAGCACCAAGACCACCTTGGAAGCCACTACCTATTGCGTTAAACTTCCATTCTGCTCCGTTTCTATATAATTCGGCGACTATTACAGCCGTTTCTATGCTAAAGTCTTCTCCTAGGTCATATCTTATTAATTCTGCACCAGTTTCTTCATTACATATTCTAATAAAGGCATTAGAAACCTGACCGAAGTTTTGTCTTCTTGTTTCTCCATCATTAATAGTTACTGTGAAATCAATCTTTGTTATACTTTGTGGAACGGAGGTCAAATCTATTTTTAACTGTTCATCATCTCCATCACCTTGACCTGTTAGGTTATCACCTAGGTGAGTTACCGAGTTTGAGGGGTGATTTAAATTATTATAAAAAATAAACTCTTTATCGCTAGATACCTTTCCATTATCCCCAAGAAGGAAAGCGGCTGAATCTAGGTCGAAATCAGAACCACCATCATATTTGTTTGTATCCCAGCCGAGTCCAATAATTACTTTTTTTAGACCAGGATTAGTTTTGGTTAGATCTACTTTTTGTCCCTTTTGTAAGCTAACTGCCATGTTAAATCCTCGCTTTCATTTTACATAATTTAGTTTAAATATAGAAAATCTATACTTATCTTTAATTTTACTATAAACTTATTGATACGTCATTAAAATTATAGGAATGATATGTTAACATTGTATTAATTATTATATGAAGGTTATTTATGAGAATACACATTTAATGAGTATATAAGATATAGTTGAAAGTTCTTGAGGTGAATGGTAAAATAAATCAATATAAGTATTTAGAAACAGTAAGAATGGAGTAATATCATATGATTCAATCACATTTAGGAGAAATGGCTGCACTAGCAACTGCGTTATGTTGGACAATCACTGCTATAACATTTGAAACAGCAGGAAAAAAAGTTGGTTCCATTTCTGTTAATTTAATAAGACTGGTTATCGCTTTTCTATTAATCTCAATATATAATTTATTTGCTAGAGGAATGATTTTACCAATAGATGCTTCAAGCTCGGCCTGGTTATGGTTAACCTTTTCAGGAGTGATTGGCTTTGTAATAGGAGATTTATTTTTATTTCAGGCATTTGTTGAGGTAGGTTCACGTATATCAATGTTAATTATGTCCACGGTACCACCAATAGCAGCAATTACTGGGTTTATTATCATGGGTGAGACAATTACCCCCTTAGGTTTGGCTGGTATGGTAATAACTATTATGGGTATTGCTATCGTAATTCTAACTAAAAATCCAGATGACAAAAAGGTGAGGCTCTCTCATCCAATAAAAGGATTAATATATGCTTTTATTGGCGCGTTAGGACAAGCTGCTGGACTAGTTTTTAGCAAATTTGGTATGGGGGCATATGATCCATTTGCTGCAACTCAGATTAGGATTATAGCAGCAATTATAGGTTTTTCAATGGTTATCACTATAACAAAAAATTGGGGGAAATTATTTATAGCTATTAAAGATTCTAAAGCCATGAGGTATATTTCCATAGGTTCATTATTTGGTCCATTTATAGGTGTTTCACTTTCTTTGTTAGCTGTTCAACACGCACCTACTGGTATAGTCTCAACCATAACCTCCATTACTCCAATACTAATAATACCTTTATCAATTATTGTTTTTAAAGAAAAGGTATATAAAAAAGAAATACTTGGAGCAATTATAACTTTGATAGGTATTTCACTTTTATTTATATAAGGCATCTGAAAAATTAAAACACTCATGTGAAGTTCTGAATTAATACAATATTTAATTAAACAACAAGCCGGATTTTGGTCTATTTTGCATCATGCGTCAGCACCACAGTGTTGCCAATGCCACAAAATATTCTCATAATTTTTGGCTTGTTATTTTATTTTAGCTCTTAAAGTTATTGTATAATATATTAACAATTAACAAATGTTAAAATTATATTATTAATACAATAATTGTATATTGTTTCATGATATTTCATATATTAGAATTATAACAGAGACAATATTAGGAGACAAAATGGAGATTTGTAGAATAAATTAAGAAAGGATGTGTCTAGTATTATACAAAATAGAAGATTTATAAAATAAAGCTGAACATGAGGGGGACTTTAATGGATGCCCAAAAAAACAAAAATAAAAACAATAAGATCATACTAATAGTGCTGGTAATTTTTATGTTTTCAAGTATAGGTGTTTTTACTGCTCAAGCTGTACAAAATAGCAAGGTTACTAAATTTATAACAACAGGTAATAAGTTCCTGCTTGAAGGTAAGTATGATCAGGCTATCTTAGAATTTCAAGAAGCATTAAAAATTAATTCAAAAAATGTAGAGGCTAGGATAGGTCTTGCAAAGGGTTACTCAGCTTTAAAAAAATATGATAAATCCATTGAGGTTTTAAAAGAAGGTATAAGATTAACATCAAAGGAAACTAAGCTATATTTGATGCTATCAGATATATATATGACTCAGGGAACTACTGAAGAAGCAATTAAGGTATTAACTGACGGATATGAAAAAACAAAAAATCAGGAGATAAAGAAAAAACTTGATGAAATAAAGTCAAGTATTAGTATCCTATTAGAAAAAAGTCCTCTGCAGGTTGGAAATACTACTACTGTTAGGCTTGTTCAAAATGACAAACAGGGTAATTTAGTCAAAGTACTTAATGCAGAGTGGAAAGTAAAGGTATCCAAAGTTGGGATTATAAATAAAATTGACGCTACTAATGCTGAATACAAGGGTAAAGCTAAGGGAAATGATGAGGTCATAGCAAGTATAGGTAAATCTGAATTTACTAAGTCAATTGAAGTAAAGGATAAAGTACTTCAAAAACTAGTAATAACTGGTGGTTCAGAGGCTACAGTTGGTGATACTGGGAATTTTAAAGTTACAGGTTATGATCAAATGGGAAGTATAATGGAAGTAAATTCAACCTGGGATATAAACGTTGATATAGCTAATTTGGCGAAAACAGAGGGGCAGGTTGCTAATGTTAATTATGTTAAGGCCGGAGGATTTATATTGACAGCTTCAGTAGGAGATATAAAGGAAAAAGTAAATGTAACCGTACAAAAGAGAAAATACAAAGTTGGTACTACTGTTTCTGGAAAGGGAAGTATTAATCAGAATCCTAAGGCTTCTGATTATGAAGAGGATACAAAGATAACATTAACTGCTATACCTGAAAAAGGTTGGCATTTTGCTAATTGGTATGGTAGCGCAACCGGAACTGCTAATTCTATAGAGCTTCTTGTTAATGGCAACAAAGACGTAAAAGCAGTTTATCAAATCAATCACTATACATTAAAGACGGAAGTATTTGGCCAAGGGGATATAGCAAGGAGTGTAAATAAAGGCACTTATGAATATAAAACCTTAGTAAAACTTACCGCCACAGCAAGAACTGGTTACAGATTTGATCACTGGGAAGGTGCTGTTTCTAGCAAAAATCCTGTAGTTAATGTTGAGATGAGTGGCAATAAACTTTTAAAAGCTGTATTTGTAAAAAATCAATATACCTTACAGGTTGAAGTAGCAGGGAAAGGTAAAGTAAATAGAACTTCTAATAATTCTACTTATGCCTATGGCACAAATGTTCAACTTACTGCAGAACCTGAGGCAGGTTATAAATTCGACGGTTGGGAAGGTGATGCAAATGGAAAAGATGTTTCAGTTACCATTAAGATGGATAAAAGTAAGAAGGTAAAAGCTGTGTTTATCCCTAATGATTCTAAACTTAGTGTAGAAGTTGTTGGGCATGGAAGCATTAAACAAGAAAATGTTATAGGAAATAAGATGAAACTTACGGCGGTACCAAGTGATAAATCAATTTTCTCTCATTGGGAAGGTGACCTTAGTGGTACTTCAAATTCAGTAGAAATTACCTTAGATAAAAATAAAACTGTTAAGGCAGTATTCATTGATATGATTAAAGTTAATGGTAAAATAATGAACTCTAAAAATCAAAATGGCGTTGCTACTGCTGTAGTTAATATAAGAACTAATAAAGATAACAAAGTTGGTCAAATATATAAAACTTTAGAGAGTAATGCTTTGGGGCAATATGAGGTGGCACTTTTAAAAGGGGAGTATACTTTTGAGATTATTAAAGGTGGATTCACAACGGAATACGTTAATGTGACAGTAGGAAATACTGATATGATTAAGGACCTAGTTTTAAATGAGATTGATAACCAGGCTAAGTATCGGATAGTATTAACTTGGGGAGCAAATCCTAATGATTTAGACTCACATTTAATGGTGCCAACTAATGGGGGAAGTAGTCATAATGAAGTATATTATGGCAAGTCTGAAATATTAGATTCAAATGGTAATCCAATGGTTAAGTTGGATACAGACGATATGAATGGATATGGACCAGAAACCACAACTATACTAAGTATGAACATTGGTAAATATACTTATTATGTTAGGGATTTCAGTAATACCGGAAAAATTAATAATTCAAATGCTATAGTTAAAGTATATAAGAATAATATATTGGTAAATACCTTTGATGTTCCAACGACTACAGAAGGAGTGGGTAATAAGGATAATTGGCATGTATTTAATATAGTAAATGATGAAGTAGTACCTGTAAACAAAATTTTGGATAATACTCCACAATATTAAAATCAAATAAAACAATGCTTCCCCCTAAAATATGTTTTTTAGGGGGAAGAAATAATTATAAAATGAGGTGGTTCAATTTGAAAAATATTATTAAAAAATTAATTGTAATTGTGAGTGTGGCTCTGGTTGCAATGATTACTATTGTATACTTGGTAGTTTTCTTTCCAACACATGAATACAGTAAGAATTCAGTTGCTAATAAGCCTTTTGATGTGAGGGCTATGCTAATAAATAGTATACCGAAAAATTTTTCTCTTCAGAATAGAAAAATTGAGACTACCATAAGTTTAAGCGAAGATGAATTAAAAAGTATGATTTTAACGGAGGTCAATAAGAAGGGTAAAGTGGATGGTATAGATATATCCATTGAAAATGACAAACTAGATATATACGTGAGGCAAAAATCATTAAAGTACTTTCCAACTGAAATTAGTATCTTTTTCAAATCAGAAGTAAAAGAAGATAAGATAAAACTGGTTTTAGATAAAGCTAAGTTTGGAAAACTTAATATAGGTAAGGAAAATGTCTTAAATAAAATAAAAGATAATAAAATTATGTTCTTCGATGCTCGGCCTTCAGAGGGTGAAATTATATTAGAAGATGAAAAGCTAAAGGATTTAATCACAATAAAAGCAATTAAGTTTAAAGACCATAAGGCATCAGTTGACCTTCAAATAGAGATAAATAGTCTAGCGGATTTTATGAAATTAATGAACTTGTAAAAAGAAGATAAGAGATTGAGGTGATTTTTTGCTGAAAATTAATGAAGTATTTAATGATAAATATAAGATTATAGAAGTTATTGGACAAGGTGGTATGGGTATAGTATATCTTGCAGAGCATACTTACCTAAAAAACAAATGGGCTATAAAAGAAATACTTTATGATGAAAATGGTCCTGTTGATTTGTTAGCTGAATCTAATATATTGAAACAGTTGGACCATTCTTCTTTGCCTAAAATTGTAGATATTGTTAAAGAACACAACACTATTTATATAGTTATGGATTATATAGAAGGCATGAGTTTAAAGCAAGCACTTACTGAAAGCAAGAAGTTCTCAGAAAAAGATGTGGTGAGTTTTGGAAAGGAACTTTCTGAGGTTTTTATATATCTTCATAATCATCAGCCAAAGCCTATTATATTTAGAGATATGAAACCAGACAATGTTATGATAACTAGAGATGGCAAATTAAAAGTTATAGATTTTGGTATAGCAAGAGAATTTAAAGAGGATAGTGTACAGGATACAGTAGTGGGTTACACAAAAGGGTATGCGGCACCAGAACAACAAAACAAGCAGACTCAATCAGATGGAAGGACAGACATATTTTCCTTAGGTGTTACCCTATATCATCTTATAACAGGTAAATCGCCCTATGAACCCCCCTATGATTTTACAAAGGTAAGAGCTGTTGATTCTTCACTATCAGAGGGGATAGAAACCATAATTCGAAAATGCGTGCAACTTAATCCTGAGGATAGATATCAAAATGCAGAAGAACTTTTATATGATTTTAATAATATACATAAACTGAATTCTACCTACAAAAGAGCTGTTAAAAGTTATTTTTATAAAAAAAGCGTTAGTTTTGTACTTTTTCTAGCCTTTTCACTCTTAACCTTTTCTGGAGTTAATACAATGGCAAGTGAAAGGGAAACATTATATAAGTCCTTATTAGATAATGGTATTGCACTAGTGAAACAGCATAAATTTAACGAGGGCATTTCAAAGTTTAAAGAGGCTCAGGGGAATATTTCTAAAAGGGTAGATAGCTATAGGGAGATAGCAAGAACTTACCTTCTGCAGCTAGAATATGAAAAATGCATAAATTATGTGGAAAATGAATCCTTTACTAAAGAAAGCAGCTTTACTAATGACGATGAACTTATATATATTGTCGGAACGGCATACTTTAATAAAAATCAATATAATAAATCCTCAGCTTATTTTAAAAAGGCATCTGAAATAAATAATAATTTAATTCCTTATAAACGAGACTTAGTGGTTAGCTTGGGAAAGGAAAACAAAATAACAGAGGCAGAGGCTGTAATTAAGGGAATAAAAGGTGCTAATGGAGATGAAAGTACTATTCAATATGTACAGGGTGAGATAAGCACTGTTAAGAAGAATTATGTAGAAGCAGTAGAAAAGTTTCAGCAAGCAATAAAAACAACTAAGGATAATGAAATAAAGCTTAGAGGGTATAAGGCTATAACAAAAATATTTAAAAACAATCCTGAAAGCTTTGAAAATTCAATTGACCGACAAGTTTCAACTTTAGAGAAGGCTGTAAGTGACCTTAATAAACTAAATGATGCTGAATTAATCGAACTGCAAGGAGAGGCTTATTTCAATAAAGCTTTAGCTGCAAAAGCTAACATATCACAATTTGAAGTAAATATGAAAAAATCTATGGCGTGTTTTCAAAATCTTATTGATATGGGATTTAAGATGCCTTACATTTATGTAAATATTGGTACTATATATAGAAGCATAAGAGACTATTCAAATAGTGAGAAGGTGCTGAAAGAAGTTATAGCTAACAATCCTGAATATGAGAGGGCTTATATTGAAATAGCACTATTATATGCAGTTATGGAGGAAACAAAACCACAAGACATGCGAGATTATTCAAAAGTTATAAAAAACTATAACTTAGCATTAAAATATTCAACTAATAAAGAAAAGGATTTCCAGCTAACACCTTTATTAAATCTAATGAATCAACTTAAGGTTAAGGGGTGGATAAAATAGAAAGGAGGAGATAGATTTGAGTACAGGTTTAATTATGGTTATAGTGGGGTCTTTAGGATGCTTACTATCAATTTTATACTTCTTTAATATTAGTAAGAAAAATCAAGAGCAGATTATGGCAAGTTACAAAGCGATGTCTGATGTAACTGTAGTTGGTAGTACTGTTAAATCTAAAAAAATTAATAAACTTGTGGAAACAGAGTTAATGGAAAAGTGAATAAATGTAGTTTCCTTATTGTGTACATTAATGATAATATTAGTATATAGTTGTTTTAAAGATTGTTTCAGAATATGAAATAATGAAGGGTGGAGCATTAAATGAAGTACAAAATAACAAGAAAGCAAGAAAACAGTAGTAAATGTATTGTATGTGGGTTAGATAATAAACTAGGCTTAAAGGCTTCTTTTTATGAATTAGAAAATGGGGAGTTAGTTTCAATATTTACACCAATTGAAGAACATCAAAGTTATCCCGGAAGGCTACATGGAGGCGTCACGGCCTCGATATTAGATGAAACCATCGGTAGAGCAATTATGATTAAGCATGAAAATATATGGGGTGTAACCATTGAGTTAAACTTGAAATATAGAAAGCCAATTCCACTTAATGAAGAACTAAGAGTTGTTGGAAGAATTACAAAGGATGGTAGTAGAATATTTGAAGGAACTGGAGAAATAATTCTAAAAACGGGAGAAGTAGCCGTAACAGCAGTTGGAAAGTACTTCAAAATGCCAATAGGCAAAATAGCTGACGTAGAGCATGAACATATGCATTGGGAAGTTATTATATTAGGCAACGAACCTGAAGAGATTGAAATTTAGAAAGCAACTTTATGAAAATTATGTTATAATTCATATTGTAATATTATACTTAATTGCATTTAGGAGGAAATAATATGGGCAAACCAATGAAATCTGATCAAGAATATGATAATCTCATGTATACATCATCAAGTCAACCTAAATATGCTAGCTTTTTTATAGGATTAATTTTATTATTGATAGGAATATTTCTCATTTTCCAAAATACAATTCTAACACAAAACTTTACTCTCGTAGATGTAATTGGATTTAATCCTCCCTTTGGATTAGTTTTGTTACCCCTTATTATAGGCATTGGAATGCTTTTTTATAAAAAGAATTCAATTTTAGGCTGGATATTAATAATATTTGGAATTATAACAATTTTATTAGGTATTCTAATGGGGTTAAAAATATATTTTAAACCTGTGACCCTTTATGTAGGAATATTAATGTTTGGATTAGTAGCTGCTGGTGCAGGGTTAACTCTTCGAGGGTTATTTTCAAAATAAAAAAATTAATAAAGATCTGGCACTTTTTAATTGTGTCAGATCTTTTTTTTGTGACTCATTATTAGTCCAAAGGTTACTCCACTTAATAATCCACCTAAGTGCGCAAAGTTATCAATACCTTGAATACTTAAACCTATAAACAGATTAATAACTAATACAGAGGTTATATTTGTTAAAAAATCTTTTCCAATTCTCTTCCTTTCTTTAAATGCAAAAATGAAAATAGCACCCATTAGTCCAAATATAGCTCCTGAAGCACCAATGGAAACGTAAGCTGAAAACCAGAAGCTAAATAAGGATGAAATTATTCCTGAAATCAAATATATGGCAAGATACTTATACTTTCCGTATAGATTTTCAATCAAAGGGCCTATGGCATATAGGGAATACATATTGGCCGCAATATGTATAAGTCCACCGTGTAAAAATACACAGGTAATAAGTCTAAACCACTGGCCTTGAACTATAGCAGGGTTATATTTTGCTCCTAAATCTACAAGAACACCAGTTTTTATATCCATAACATTTCCTGATAATATGGCAGAAAGAATAAACATAAATATATTTATACCTATTAAGGTATAGGTTACTATCGTATTTTTCTGTCCATTCTGAGAGCTAGTATTATAGTCCATAATACTAGCTATTTGACTTGCAATAGGTTCCATATTACTTTCAGATATCTGAATTTTCTTGCTTACTAAATCTAGAATAATAAAATTGTTTTGTAATGCTTTAATATTACCAACACTTTCCAAATCTTTATCTATTAGTATAACCTTTATAAGATTTTCTCTATCACAGTTAATTTTAACACATATTTCATTTTCAAAAAACTCATTAAGAGTATCCATTTCAAGCGTCATAAAAATTACAAATGTTTTAGTGCCATCGGCAAGTGTTTTTGAAAGACCCCAAGGGATAGAAGTTCCTTGGATGAAACTAAAATCTTCAACAATATAATCATAATGTTTGTACATTCCATCTATTACTTGCCTTGTAAATTTCTCTATTTTGGATTTATTCATAATTAATTATCTCCTAAATTTATTAATATATTTTAGATGTTTTATATACCTAAACATATTATAACACAGCTAATTTTTAAGATATAGAACTAAAAAAATTTCAAAATAAGTTGTAAAAGCATCCTTATAGTGTATAATTACACTATAAAGATGCTTTCAAGTTAGTAAATAATTCATAAAGGGTGATACATTTAATGACAAGAGTTGAATTTATAAAAAAAGTAGATGAAAAAGTAAAACTTATAAGGACTGAAAATGGATATACACAAGATAAAATGGCAGAGACTCTTGGAATTTCAAAAAAAACACTAGTACAAGTAGAAAAGGAAAGAGGAAGTTTGGGTTGGGCAGTAGCCATAACAGTATGTGTGATTTTTAGAGATAGCGAGATATTAGAATTAACTTTTGGCGGACATGTTGAAGACATTATTCAATCACTATCATTTACAAATAATGAAAGAAAGTATACCCAAACGCTTGGAGGGCGAATTTGGTGGAAAGACATAGAAACTAAAAAAGGTTTTACAACTCAACAAAACATAATATCAAATCATTACAGGATTTTAGATAGCAAATATAGACGAGTATGTTATTCCTTTGAAATTCAATATATAAACCAAAGATTCAAGGAACTTGTGGACTAATATTTATTTTATTTAGAGGAGAAGTTTTATGGAAATAATATTTTGCAATAAAAGTGACAATAAGGAATATTTACGTTTTATTAAGAGTATTTACAATAATTTTCCTAATTATAAAGATTCTTGGTCACCGGTGTTAAAAGAGTTCTTGGAGCAAAAAGGAAGTTTTTGCAGAAATCTAACAATAGAGCCCATCATGGTAAAACAAGATAGTAGAATAGTTGCCACCTGTATTTATATTCAGTCAAGTAGAGACCCAGAGGTATTGCAAATTGCCTTTTTTGAGGCTTTAGAGGGTCATCAAAGTGCTGTGGATTTAATATTGGAAAAAGCAAAAGAAATTGCCTTAAATCGATGCCTAAATAAAATTATTATTGGGCTAAATGGTCATGTTAACTATGGTATCGGTTTTCTATGCGATAAGTTTAATGGAGATATAAGTTTTGGAAGTAGTTTTTCGCCACCTTACTATGTGGATTATTTTTTAAAATACAAGCCATTACAACACAAAATGGTTTCTTATAATGGCAATGTTAATAGTTTAAACTTTGATGCAGAAAAAGGAATATTAGATCGTATTAATAAAAAATTTAATTATAGAAAACTAGATTTTAAAAATTTCAGAAGAGATATGGAAATCTATACTGATTTAAATAATATCTGCTTTAAAAACCACCCTTTGTATTTTCAAAGAACAAATAGTGAAGATTACGAACTTTTCAAAGAGTTAAGGTACTTTATTTCTGAAGAAAATATAATATTTGTACAATGTGGAGACACCCCTATTGGATACATGTTATGGTATCCAGATTTTAACGAGCTGATGAGTGCTGGAGAAACCATTGGGGTTAAGGCATTTATAAAAAACAAACTGTTTGCAAAAAGAATTAAAAAGTTTAAAATTGTTGAAATTGCAATACATCCACAATTTCAAAAAAGTGGCGCTATATTGGGTCTATTTAATGAATGTTATAAAAGAGCATTACATAGGTATACTTCTTATGAATCTAGTTGGATATTTGAAACAAACTTCAAATCTAAAAATTTCGGCGTAAAATGGGCTGAAAATGAGTACAAGCATTATGTAGCTTTTGAAATTCCATTACAGGAGAATATCTTATGATAGAAATAATAAAGTCAGCAACACTACTTCCTCCAGAGTGGGATGAATTAGCAGGAGGTAACTTCGCCCTTAATAAAAATAACTTAATGCTATTGGAGAAAGTAAATCCCTGTGATCAAAGTTATGTTATTTTTAGAAACAGCACTATGGAGAGTATATTTGTATCTTACAAATTAAAACTTAATATACTTTGTTATAGTGTGTTTAATTTTTATCTACAAGTTGTTATTATTGGAATTCCTTGCTCTGTTTCAGAATGTGGATATTCATTTTCTATGAATAATAGAGAAGAAATAAAGAAATATCTAAAAAGTTTAAAAGGTGGAAAGCTAATTTTAAATTCAGCAGGAGATGTAGATTTTTTAGATTTCTCAAAAGGCTTTACACTGCCAACCTGCAAGATGGATATACCCTGGAACTCCTTTGACCAATACATGGCAGAATTAAGAAGCCATTATCGTTACCGTTATAAAAAGGCAATGGGGAAATCAAAGAATTTACTCGTTGAAAAGCTAGAAGACAAAACAAATTTTACATCTAGGTTATACCACTTATATGAAGAAGTTTATAACAAATCTGAATACAAACTAGAAAAATTACCTATAGATTTTTTTAAACGCTCTGATGCGCATATAATCACCTTAAAATATGAGAAGGAACCCATAGCTTTCGTTCAATATACCGTTGTAAAGGAAACTCTAGTTTTTTTATTTGGAGGTTTGGAATACGATTTAAACGAAAAGTACGATTTATACTTAAATATGTTGCTTCTTATTATAAGAGTAGCTATAGAAAATAATTGCACTACTTTAAATTTAGGACAAACTGCTGAAGAAATTAAATGTAAGCTTGGGGCATTTCAAGAAGAAAAATACTTATATATTCATCATTCTAATCCCATCATACATAGTCTTATAGCTATATCAAGTAAAGTTTTCAGCTATAAAATGAAAAGGTTCAAGTTCATGGTCTTAAAGGGGGAAAATAATTGAAAGTGTTATTAATTCGCCCTAAAACTTCTTCTACTATGGGAATTTTAAGTTTGGTAAATGTAGAGCCCCTAGAACTGGAATACTTAACAGCAATATGCTTAGAGGAAAATGTGAAGTGTGAAATTTATGATGGTTGTATAGAAGGGAATTTCAAAAGGAAATTTCGGCAAATTACCTTTGATGTAGTTGTGCTTTCTGGATACATTAACAGCGTTGATGTGATGAAAGAGTACGCTAGATATATTAAACTCAAGAATAAAAACACAAAAATTATTATTGGTGGCGTAGTAGCGGAAGTAGTACCAGAACTTCTATACTCAAAGGATGTGGATATAATCATTCATTCTGGAGGTTTTGAGCCCTTTAGAGAATTACTTAAAATAAATTTTGATTTTAATCTAGCTAAAAGTATTATAGGTATCTGCTATAGAGATGTAGATGTATGGATAAAAAATTCTTTTCAAGTGTTTAATATTAAAAAACTTCCAATTCCTAATAGAAGACATTTTTACAAAAACGCAAAAAAATTTATATATTTGAAATATCACCCTACAGCCATTATGAAAACTTCCTATGGTTGCCCTTATAAATGCAACTTTTGCTATTGTAAAAATTTGAATGGGAGTGCTTTTATCTCTATGGATTTAGATCAAATCATAGCTGAAATTAAATCAATTCATACCCATACAATTTGGATAGTTGATGATATATTTTTATTAGATAGAGAAAGATTTTTAGCCTTTGGTGAAAGGATAGAAAAGGAAAATATTAAAAAGAATTTTATTGTATATTCAAGAGCAGATTTTATTGTTAACAACAAGGAGTTACTTCCCTTTATCAAAAAAACAGGAATTGAAATGGTTATTGTAGGACTTGAAGCAGTAGATGATAATAGCTTGAATTCCTATAACAAGTTAACTAATGAAAGTATAAATAAAAAATGTGTGGAATTTCTTCATGAAAATCATATAGAATGCATGGGACTTTTTATAGCAGGGATAGACTACACAAAGGAGGATTTTAGAAATTTAAGACTTTGGATCAAAGACGCAGCTCTTCGTATTTTTACTATATCTGTATTAACTCCTCTTCCAGGTACAGAGTTATATGAAAAATATAAAGATAAACTTACCTCTAAAGATTTTCGTAAATATGACTTTTTGCATTTACATATAGATCCACTTCATATGGGTAGAAAAACCTTTTATTATGAACTATGTAAAGTTTATATTCCATACCTACTACCAATATTAAAAAAATTCGTTAAATGGAGGTAATCGTTATGTTTAAAAAAAATATTTGGGATTTTTGGGCTGACAAATATGAAAGTTTGTGGGTACAAAAATATTCTCTTGGGCCTACAAGAAAAGCCATTATTAATTCACTTCTTCCTATCCTTAAAAAAAACAAGAAATACAAAATTCTTGATATGGGTTGCGGTACTGGGCAACTGCTCCGGGAACTCCAATCCAACTTTTATGATTTTGATATTGAATATATGGGGGTAGATGCTTCAAGCAATATGATCGATATCGCTAGAACCAAGGATGTGAAAACAACTTATTATACCTGCAGTATTGAAGAACTTAAGGTTTCCATAGAAGAGTTTGATATTATTTTTTGTTCTCATTCCTTTCCTTATTATCTTGAAAAAGATAAGGCTGTGGATAAATTTCACAGTTTGTTAAAAAAAGATGGAATTTTATTTCTAGCCCAAGCTTCTGCCAATTCTGTCTATGATACTTTTGCAATGTTTTTTGTGAAATTTACTACAAGTAAGGCAACCTATCCCTCTATCAATAGTCTTCTAACTTTAACAAAAGGTAAATTTATAAAAATGTATATTGTAAAAATCAAAGAGCAGTTTTATATGCCAACTATTGCATTGTTTATACTGAAAAAGGAGGTAACAAAATGAAGGTCCTACTAGTACGTCCAAGACCACATAAAGAGACCATAGGACTTCAAAATGTTATGATCTGTGAACCTCTTGAATTAGAATATATTGGTACCTATCTAAAACAACTTGGTCATAGGGTGTCTATTGTGGATATGATTTTAGAAGATAAACCAATATCCTATTTTATTAAAAAACAGGATCCTGATATAGTTGGAATTACCTCCTATATTGCACAGGTAAATGTTGTAAAACGATATGCTAAAGACAGTAAAGAAATAAGTCCAGCTAAGATTATTGTAGGTGGAGTACATGCAGAAGTAGTTCCTGAGGACTTTGAATCTCCTTATATCGACTTTGTCTTAAAAGGGAATGGACTAAAATCCTTTGGTGAGATTCTTCATGCCTTAGAGAACCATTTATCTACTCAAAGTATAACTGGAATCGCTTCAAATCATTTACCCTGCTTAAAGGAAACTAGTTTTACCTATCCACATCCAGATAGAAGTCTTGTAGCAACCTATAGAAAAAAATACTACTACATGTTTCATAATCCCTGTGCACTGATAAAAACCTCATATGGCTGTCCCTATGATTGTAAATTTTGCTTTTGTCGAGAAATAACAGAGGGAAATTATTTCTGTAGAACACTTGAAGACATTATAAGCGAATTGAAAAGTATACCAGAAGAAGAAATCTATATTGTAGATGATGATTTCTTAGTGAATAAGGATCGATTACTGAAATTTTGCAACCTTCTTAAATCTGAATCTATAAATAAAAAATATTTAATATATGGACGAGCAGATTTTATTGCTAGCAATGAAGATGTTATGGCAGAACTATCTCGCCAAGGATTGCGAGCAGTTATCGTAGGTCTTGAATCTGGTAATGAAGAAGAACTTAAAAAATATAATAAGAAAAGTAGTGTAGAAATCAACGAGATCGCAGTTTCTGTTTTAAAGAAATATAATATAGAATGTTATGGTTCCTTTATTATGGGAATTGATTGGGAAAAAAAAGATTTTGACATTCTGTATAGATGGATTCGAAAACTGGACATTAAGTTTATCAATCTTCAACCTTTCACACCCTTGCCAGGTACTGAAATATTTGACCAATATAAGGATTCCTTACTTATTCCACGAAAGGACTATGAAAAATGGGACTTAGCTCATTTAGTAGTAAAACCTTCTAAAATGAGTGTAAGGGCCTTTTACTTCAATATGCTTAAGATATATTATAAAATTACTGTCCACCCTAAAAACAGCATTAAAATGATAAAACAATATGGTATTAGAGAAAATTTTAAATTATCCATTGGGGCTTTTAAAATAACTCTACAATATATAAAAAAAATAATAAGAGGAAGGTAGCTGCTATATCTATGAAAAAAAAGATATTATTTATACAACCTACTCCCTATGACAGTAATAGAAATCTCATAAAAAAGAAAAAATTATATTTTGTTGGATTGGCACTTCCTTTGCTGGCAGCATTAACCCCCTCAGACTGGGAAGTAGAAATATGCTTGGAAACTATTGAAGAGGTTCCTTTTACAACAGATGCGGAGGTAATTGCCATCAGTAGCATGGGACATGCTGTTATTCGCAGTATTGATATTGCAAAAGAATTTAAACGAAGAGGTAAAATAGTTCTACTTGGTGGCTATATGGTAAGTTTAATGCCAGATGAGGCAAAAAAATATTGTGATAGTGTTGTAATTGGAGATGCTGAGGACGTTTGGCAGGAAGTTTTAAAAGATGCTGAAAGTGGAACCCTAAAACCCTTTTACAAAAAAGAATTAGAAAAATTAGAGTATCCTACCCCTAGATATGATTTACTACTCAAAAAACCCATCGGAGACTTTCTCCCGGTACAAGCTGGGAGAGGGTGTCCAAATACCTGTAGCTTTTGTTCCGTCTACTGTTTATATAAAACAAAATACTATAGAAGACCTATCTCTGAAGTTATGAGGGATATTAATTATATTAAAACCCTTGGTTTTAAAAAATTCCTCCTACTTGATGACAATATACTTTCAGATAAAGACTATTTAAAGGAACTTTGCTGTGAAATCAAGAAACTAAATATGAATTGGCTTTCTCAATGCTCTATTGAAATTGGAAAGGATAAAGAAATTTTAAAATTAGTAGCAGATAGTGGCTGTATTGTTCTAAGTTTTGGTCTTGAAAGTATCTCTCAAGATAGCCTAAATAGTATGAACAAGACCTGGGCAAGGGTAGAGGAATACGGAAATCTTTTAAGTAATGTAAGAAATGCCGGTATCGATATTTCCACGGAAATGGTAGTAGGTGCAGATGGAGATACCTTAGAATCCATTTTAGCAACTTCAAAGTTCATAGAGGATAATAAGATTGTAGTACCAAGATTTTATATTTTAACACCTATACCGGGCACACAATTTAACTATGAAATGAAAAAACAAAATAGAATCTGCAATGAGGATATTTATTCCTACAATGGTGCAGAGGCAGTTCATATTCCTAAGAACATGACCCCATTAGAATTAACTGAGGCTTACTGGAATCTTTATTGTGATGTATTTTCTTTAAGAAGTATACTAAAACGAACAATTTTTCACAAAGCTTTTATAAAAAAACCTTCAAAATACTTATTTTATTTAGGCGTAAACTTATATTATAAATATCAAATAAAAAACAAAATTACTCCAAATATTATTTAGAATATTTCTTTTCTAAGCTCATTGAATATATGGAGAGAGGAAAATCCCGTAAAAGAACTTTTATATAAATTTTAAAACTTACAGCAGTAAATGGTGAAATTTCCTTTAATGTCATAGTGTAATAAATCTTAATTAGTACAAACTTATAATACAATAATAATTAAATCTAAAGGAGGAATTCAATATGTCAAATAGAACAAATAGAACATTAATACCAGAAGCAAAACACGGGTTAGATAAATTTAAAGTTGAAGTGGCTAGTTCACTAGGATTAACAAACTACGAAGCTATAGATAAAGGGAATTTACCTTCTAGGGAAAATGGCTCTGTAGGTGGAGAAATGGTAAAGAGAATGGTGGCTGACTACGAGAATCGTATAAAATAGAATCTATTGCTAAAGATACTTAGATTTGTACACCCAATTAATTATTTATGAAGACTGAATTTATCTTAAAATAAACTCGGTCTTCGGTTCTTTAAAATCATAAGTATTCAGTTGGTTAAATTAATTTACTAAATAAAATTTACAATAATAACTATACATATCTTCGAAGCCGTAGTAAGGCACTCTTTTCTAATCGTGAAACCTGCGCTTGTGAAATTCCAATATTTGATCCATTATTAGAAGTCCATCACCTGCCACATAACTAACAGGTTCAAATGTAGATATAGGTTCTTGATTATTATTGAGCATTAATTTATCCTTGCAGTATGGATAAACTATACCAATGCTGCAAGGATAAATTTAAAACATAAGCTGTAGGAAAAGCTACTTATCAATTAATTTTTTTTCGAATGCTTCTACCATTTTTTTAGTCATTAATCCGCCTACTGGTCCGCCGTTATATCCATTTAATTTTGAAGTTTGATTGCCTTTGTATCCATCGTTAAATTTCATTCCAATTTCGTTTGCATATTCTGTTTTTATCTTATCGAGCGCTTCTTTGGCTTCTGGAACTAAAGGTCGTCTACTCATTTTTTAACACCTCCGTATCAGTATTAGTTTTGTACTTTTGCTAGAAAATATACTTAGTAAATTATTGATACTTAGTCTAAATCAGAGTGAAGTACAAAGAAATAACTTTAGAGATTTCTTATTATAATTCTGAATGTAATGGGTATAATAAATTCCGTAAGAACAATTTATTTTGTGAGAGGAGTTAATTATGGCAGCTACAATGACTAAGCCAAATGTATCACTTATCCCTAATGGTAATCCACATCAAATCTGTTTAGATCTATGTGTAAAATGTGCTCAGATATGTGAGGAGTGCTTTATCCTGTGTTTGCAAGAGGCAGATGTAAAAGCAAGAACAAATTGTATTAAGACCCTTCAAGACTGCGCTGAAATTTGCTCAACAGCAGCTTGCTATATGTCAAGGAGTAGTGGAAGTGTAAAGGAAGTATGTAATCTATGCGCAGTAATCTGTGAGAAGTGTGCAACTGAATGCGGTATGTTTAAAGATCAGCATTGCCAAACTTGTGCAGATACTTGTAGACAATGTGCAACTGAATGCAGAAATATGGCTAGTAAATAATATCAGAAAAGCAGTGTAATTGGATGACGCTTAGACTATTCTCTTTTTTCAACAAACTATTGTAACTATGAACAGTAGGAGCCTAACAGTTTTGTTAGGCTCATTAATTATTTTAAGAAGACTGATACATAAATTTACTAATTATTGCACATATTAATCTTAAATATGTTTTAGATGGTGATAAGCATTGAATGAAGCATTGGTAGTTTTTGTAAGAGGAATGATAAGCTTTTTTACTCTTCTTATTTTTACACGGGCTCTTGGTAAACAGCAAATAGCCCAAATAACTTTTTTTGATTATATTGTGGGAATTACAATTGGTTCCATAGCAGCATCACTTACTGTTGACCTAAGTAGTGCAATATGGCCTCATTGGGCTGGGTTGTTTGTATGGGCAGGTTTTGCAACAATCTTACAACTAATTTCATTAAAATCCAAAAAACTTTCCAAATACATTAATGATAAATCTATAATTGCAATTCATGATGGTATTATAATAGGGGATAACTTAAAAAAAATTAACTTTACCCTTACTGAACTTTTAGGGTTACTAAGGCTAAAGGATATATTTGACTTAAATGAAGTGAAATTTGGAATGATTGAGACTAACGGACAACTTTCAGTTTTAACAAAAACTAATTTTGAGAACATGGTATATAGCATGAATATTAAACTGAAAAATGATGAAGTAAATAATGAATTAATATTTAACGGTATTATAATTGAGGATAATCTATCAAAGTATAAAATTGATAAAGAATGGCTTATAGGAGAATTAAATAAACAAGGCTTCGAAAGTCCAATAGAAGTTTTTTATGCTTACTTGGATTCTTCTAGAAAGCTGAAGGTTGATACTTATCGAAATAAAATTATTACTACAAAGGATATATTTAAATAGGTGACCTAATATGAAAGAATTTAAAAAGTATATAATTCCAGTCCTTCTAACAGCTATTTTTATAGCAATAATGACTACTGGTGGACTAATTAAAAGACCCTTTAATCAAAATGATAACGTGAAGGGTTATATTGAAAAAGTAAAAAAGGATGTGGAAGAGGAAAAGTGGGAAAAAGCAAAGCAGGACTTAGATAAATTAAAAAGCGCATGGAAGATAGTTGAGAAGAGAGTGCAATTTAGTGTTGAAAGAGATGAAATGATTTCTATCGATAGGAATATTGCACGAATAAAGGGTGCATTAGAGGTTCAAGATAAAATATCAGCAATTGTTGAATTAAGTGAAGTTAATGAAAACTGGGATGATTTAGAGAAATAGATTAATAATTTTAGGGGAATATATAATTGTAGTTTCCTTTTTTTATTTTCAATTTATTAAGTGTTGGGATTTAAGGATGAAAGAGCATAACCAATAAATAAATTAGCATATAAAAAAACAAGAAAAGAGCAGCTAGCTAAACTGCTCTTCTTCCTAAGAATTAATCTGTGAGCTCAATATGATCTACACTACAACCTATACACATACCTATACACCCATATTTAATCTTCCGACCTAACACAAGCGTTGCAATACCTGCACAAATCTTTGCTCGACTATAGAAAGTACATTAAAAACCATTAACAGTCTCTCGATTGAAAATGACCCTATGCTTCATGTTAACAAATGAAGGCTCAGCACCTAATATAATCTTAGTTCGACTCATATACATCCGAGAGGACCATATATATACAGTTGGGCATATATACAGCCGGTAAGAACATATATAAATCTGCTCTCTGGTAATTAAAGAACCACCGAGATCCCATAATTGCCTTTGATCGAATGGTAAAAAGCCCTTTGTGACCTATTATCACTCTTCACTCAACCATATTAAACCCAAGGACTCTTAGGATATGAAAACTCAAAACAATCTTCGCTACAACCCTTACACATATATTTACACCTAAAAGCAATCTTTCGACTACAGTTAAGCATTACAACACCCATAAGAATCTTTGCTCGACCCTATAGAATATCTAGGAAAATATTTAAAATCTCTCGACTTTAAATACCCTCTTGTAATAGTAATAATAGCATTCCACAGAATAGTATTATTAAAAACTACTGCGACAACCTATAACATCTTAGTTCGACTACGGCACATCCTGGAAAACCACTTATATACAGTTGGGCATATAAATAGCTGTTAAGAACCTGCAATAATCTTCCCTC
>JACMJL010000070.1 GCA_014380625.1 Clostridiaceae bacterium | reverse complement strand
TTTTTGTATAGTTTTGTTTTTTTGCATGAACAAATTATGCGCTAAAAAGTGAATTCTTATGAGTTCACTTTTGTTTTTTTACAAAAAAAGAAGAGCCGTCTCGCTCTAGAAATTACTTTCTATTTTGAGACGGCCCCTTTTTTTATTGAGGTTTCATCATTGTTCCCATAAACAATGGGAGATTAGTTTCATTATCAATTATTGCATAAACAAAGGGACGGTTAAGTATTATGCTATGAGATATAATTGAACTACCTTTCGTTCGCATTTCAACCTCTGTAACGGCGGCTGCCTTTGTTCCTTCTGCATCTACTGTAATAAAAGTTTTATGAAGTATCTCACCTACAAAAATGTCACCTGGATTACTGCTTACCATTTTTGTAAAATTTGCTTTATCTGGATAAAAGCAATCATTAAGACCCATTTTCTTTAAAGGGTCAACAAGCTTAATGCTGTATTCTTCTTTGAATTTTGGAAGTCCTGTAGTTACTGTTTCCTCCAACTTATTTTTTAAAAGTTTTACAAAACTTTCTCCTGTAAGTGAAGAAATATAGTTATCAATATTTACATCTTTATTGGGAATAAGAGCTACAAAGCTGTACTTTCCGTTTTTGTAAGGTTTAATAAAACCTTCAGCCTTATCATCTTTGAGATACCAGTCCTCTTCTGAATACATAAAATCTACAGATTGTTTTGTTCCGTTCTCTAGTTGAAAGGTATCTTTTCGAATATCATCTTTTTCATAAATTTTCTTCCACTGATCCTGAAAGTACACTGCATTAATCAAATACATCACAGTGTTGGCATCTGTTTTATCTATGATTTTGTCTATTAAATTACCAGTGTTGAATTTAACCCATTTATTGATATCTTCTACCGTCTTCTGTTCATTAAAATCTGCTTTATAGGCGGAAGCATTATAATAATCTGCATTAGTCTGTAAAAAATCCTTTTTCACATCAAAATCTTGTCTGTACCATATTGAGTTTGCAATGCTAAGTTTACCACTATCAACCTTAGTGAGTTTCTTAGAAAGACTATTATAATAAGCGTTAAGGTCCCTAATGTTAATACTATATTTACCGAGCAAGGTCTCAAATTCTTTTAAGGTATTTCCATCAGCCCCGTTAGCTGTCATACCAAGTGCCAGATAAACTGAAGTTGGAGACACCAAAGAATTTTCACCCTTGGTATAAGCTTGCTTGAACAGGTCCACAGAAAAATCTGAAGTAGAACGTATAAAATTATCTTTTAATTCAATAGATGCAACCTTTTGGGGTACGATTCCCTTCATAAGGTCCTGGGCTAATACCTTTAGTGTGCCTCCATTACCTAATACACCTGTAAATACTATTATAAAAGCAAGCAGGGCTGCAACTAAGGGGATGGCTGTAAAACCTAATCTTTTTAAAGTTATCTTTTTTACTTCCTTTTTCAATTTAGACTTTGACGCCTGAGACATATCCAAGTTTTCTAAATTTGTATCTGCTATGTTTTTAAAATTCATAAGGTTCTTCATAACTTTAATTCTCCTTTAATACATCTTTAAGTTTCGCATGGGCTCTTTTGATTCTTACAGATATAGTATTTTCCTTTTCTTTAAGCATATTAGCTATTTCTGATATACTTAGCTGCTCATAGTAGCGTAGTAATATAACCTGTTTATATTTTATAGGGAGGTCATACACCGCGTTTAGCAGAGCTAGTGACTCATCACTTTTAAATTCTACAAGTGATGGATCTTCTGATGTATAGGCTAAGGATATGTAGTTACTTCCATTAATTTCTTTGTAGGAGGATTTTCGCATATAACTTTTGCATACATTAACTGCAATCTGGGTTATCCAAGTTTTTTCAGAACTCTCTCCTCTAAAGCCGGTATATCCCCTATAAGCCTTATATAAGGCATCCCAGGCGGCTTCTTCAGCAAGATGAACATCTTTTAGAAAAAGGTAGCATAATTTAGTGAGACTTTTCGAATATGTATTTATGAGGATATCTATATCTGGTGTCTTCTCTTGTGGCAACTGTAAAATGAAAAACATTCTTCAACGCTCCTTTCAATTATTAGACGCGTTAACTTTATAAAATATGACAAAAAAATAAATTTTCAATATTACTTAATATTATCATCTATTGAAGTATAAGGGAACTTTCACCTTCTTGATTTTTCTAGCTAAATCATATAAACTTATAACAGTAAAGAAGGAGGGTTAACCCTCAGGGAGGGTCATACCTCTCTTTTTAATTTGTTCAAAACATAAAAAGGTAGGTGAAAGTTTCAATATGAAAAGTTTTAAAAAATTTATAAGCTATTATAATCCCTATAAGCATTTATTTTATGCAGATATGCTTTGTGCATTAATTTTATCAGGGATCGATTTAATGTTTCCTTTAATAGTAAGATATCTCTTAAATGATGTGTACGTCTTAAAGGATAGCAACAAAATAATAAAATATGTTATTTTTATAGGAATGGCACTTTTGTTTATGTATGTAATAAGATATTTTTGCCAGTATTTTATAACCTCTTGGGGCCATATAATGGGAGCAAAAATGGAAAAGGATATGAGGAAGGATATCTTTGATCATCTTCAAAAACTTTCTTTTTCTTATTATGACGATAACAACACTGGAAAACTTATGTCAAGAATCGTCACTGACCTTTTTGATATATCAGAATTAGCCCACCACGGACCAGAAGACTTATTTATCTCTGTAATAAAAATTGTAGGATCCTTAATAATACTGTTAACTATTAATGTTAAAATCACCTGCATACTCTTTTTCTTCATACTTTTAATGATGTACTTTTCCTATTTTTATAATAATAAGATGAGAAATGTCTTTACAAGAAATAGAGAAAAAATAGCAAGTTTAAATGCTCAAATTCAAGATAGTCTTGCTGGAATTAGAGTGGTAAAATCCTTTGCAAATGAGGAAATTGAAAGCTCCAAATTTAAAAAAGGGAATGATGAATTTCTAGAAACTAAAGAAGAGAGTTATAAGATAATGGGAGAATTTCATAGTGGTAATAGCTTTTTTCAAGGATTACTATACCTTACGGTGATACTACTAGGTGGAATATTTATCAGCCAAGGTTCTTTAAATATTTCTGATTTAGTAATTTACATTTTGTATATAAACGTATTTCTAATTCCCATTCAAAAACTCTTAGACTTTACTGAACAACTTCAGAGAGGACTTTCCGGATTTGAAAGATTCGTTGAAGTTCTTTCCACTGACCCAGATGTGGAGGATAGCAAAAATGCTAAGGAACTTGTAAATCCAAAGGGTGATATTGTGTTTCATCAGGTTTCCTTCAGTTATGATGATAAAAAAAGTATTTTAACAAATATAAATATTAATATAACTGCAGGAAAAAATATTGCACTAGTAGGCCCTTCTGGTGGTGGTAAAAGTACCTTTTGCAGCCTTATACCAAGATTTTATGACATTAATGAAGGCTCCATAACTATTGATGGCATAGACATTAAAGACCTTAAGTTAAAAAGTTTACGGAATTCCATAGGAATAGTTCAACAGGATGTGTATATGTTTGCAGGTAATATAAAGGAAAATATAGCTTATGGTAAACCTGAGGCTACAGAAGAAGAAATTAATGAAGCAGCTAAAAATGCAAATATACATGATTTTATTATGAGTTTAGAAGAAGGTTATGAGACTTATGTGGGGGAAAGAGGCGTTAAGCTTTCAGGTGGACAAAAACAGAGAATTTCCATTGCCAGGGTGTTTTTAAAGAATCCTCCTATTTTAATATTAGATGAGGCAACATCTGCTCTAGATAATGAGAGTGAACGATTAATACAAAATTCTTTAGAACGACTTTCGAAACATCGGACAACTATAGTAATTGCTCATAGACTTAGCACTGTGAAGAATGCAGATACCATTTTAGTTTTAACTGAGGAAGGTATAAAAGAAGAAGGAACCCATGAAGAACTTCTAGATGAAGATGGTACTTATGCAAAGTTATATAATATGCAGTTTGATAATCTTTAAATTTTAAGAATACATAAGCTTCGAGGTATACCTTGAGGCTTTATTTTTTTTACCTACTGGTAGTATGTGTATCATAAAATTTAAAATTGAGGAATGTGGTAAATATAGGTATTTAATAAATCACACTATAAATTTATAAAGAAAGTAAATACTAATTCTATTAACTAAATTTAAGCAGGGTTCTAAATTTGTGAATGATAAAAATATAATACAATTAATTTCTTAAGAGATAGGAGGATCTACTTATGCAGGACATTACTAAGATGCCATTAGTTTCATCAGAGATAACAGGTTTATGGAACTCTTATATGGGAGATAGTATATCAATATGTGTACTTAAATATTTTGCAAATAGAGTTCAAGATACTGAAACTCATGCAATTTTGCAATATACTTTGGATTTATGCAAGAAGCATATTAATGAGATAACAAATTTATTTTATCAATTACACCTACCAATTCCAGCGGGTTTTTCTGATGGAGATGTTGATATGAATGCACCCCGTTTATTTACAGATGAATTTTATTTATTATATTTATCAAACATGGCAAGAACAGAAATGCTAAGTTATAATCAGATTTTAAGCAATTGTGTGCAATCCGATATAAGAAATTATTTCGCAAAACTTATCATTGAATCATCCAACCTTTACAACGCGGTAGTTGATATAAGATCATCTAAGGGTATTTTTACAATGTTTCCTCAAGTAGAAGTGATTAGGAATATTGATTATATTAAGGAATATATTAAGGGAAAAGATTTCTTGGTAGATTGGTTCGGTGAAAAAAGATCTTTGCTTGCTTGTGAAATAACTCATATTTCACTTGTCATTTTAGCCAATATAGTTGGAATGACATTAACAACAGGATTTGGCCGGGTTTCTACAACAAAAGAAATTGGAGAATATATGGTTAAAGGAAGAGAACTTGCATTAAAGAAAATAGATATATTTACCACGATTTTAATAAGTGAAAATATTCCTATTCCGTCAACCTCCTATTCATATGTAAGTGATTCCATAACAGCACCTTTTTCAGAGAAATTAATGATGTTTCACATAGCCTCATTAGGAACTAGTTTTATAAGCAATGACGGTATGGCTTTAGCAGAGTCTTTAAGAAGTGATTTGCATACTACTTATATTCAAATTGCAACAGAGGCGATGATTTATTCTAAAGCTGGAGCAGATATTCTCATTGATAATGGATGGTTTGAACAACCGCCAGAAGGTATAAAACATGAGAATTAATAAATTCAATGGATAATTGGGAGAAGATTGTACATAATAATATTAAAAAATAATTAGGAAATGAGAGGTATATTGTGTGGGAAAAGAACAATTAGAAGAATTTAATAACCTTGTTAAACTTGAAAAAGAACTAACAAAGGGGTGGATAAAATATTGGAATGAATATTCAGCCTATGATGATTGGCATTTCTGGATATTGGTTGTATTGTCCATCTTACCCTTAATTGTATTATTCTTATTTATGGACAGAAGAAGGATGTTTCATCTTGGTTTTTTCGGGTTTAATGTTCATATTTGTCATTCGTATATAGATATTGCTGCAGTAAATTTGGGAAAGTGGACGTATCCCTACAAATTAATCCCCATCTATCCAATTAGTTTTGCATTTGATGCATCCTTAATCCCAGTAACTTTTATGCTCCTTTACCAGTGGACATTAAACCATAAGAAGAATTTTTACTTGTATGCGACCATGCCTGCCTTTTTCTTTGCCTTTATTGCAAAGCCCCTTTTGGTTGCTATTAACATTACTAAGCCAGGACCAGGTGGCGGAGGGTTAAAAGCCTATCTTATCTTATTCGTTAGTCATTTAATTATAGCCTATGAATCAAAATGGATAACAGATTTATTCAGAAAGTTCCTAGTGAAAGATGATTTCATTAGTAGTAACCAAAACCTAGAGAGTGTACCTTCAATGCCTTGGAACTGGGTTAGAGTTAGGAAAAGGTTATAGTTACTTAGGATCAAGCATACTTTTAAGATGTAAATAATACACATGATATTAACAAGAATTTAACATTAGCCTTAACAAGAAATTAACATTAGAATGATATAATTTTAATTAAATAAGAATTTTCAAGACTAAATAAAATATAATATTTTGATCTACCTTAAAAGTAATTTAAATTATAACTTTGATTTATTAATTAATATAAGGAGCGATATTATGATTATTGATTCTCAAAAGAGTTTTACTGCTGAAAAGATTAATATATTTAACAAACTTATGATTGATACTATTAAGGTTAAAGAGGATGAATTTGAATTTCATGGTAAACATTATATGGTTTGTTCTGACGGTGTTTGTGTACAAACTTTAATTAATGACAGAATATTATATCGTATTTTTATTGAAGAAGGTAAAAATAATAGTTTTGTAAGCAATAAGTTACTAAAATACCTGTAGAATATCAAAGTTAGTTTAAGCAAGAGGGAATGAACATGTTCATTCCCTTAATTTTTTATATAGAATTAAGGAGGAAAATTATGGGCAAAGATAAGATTCTAGTTGTAGATGATGAGGAACATATTCAAGAGTTGTTAAGATTCAATTTGGAAAACAGCGGGTATAAAGTTATATGTGCAGACAACGGAATAGAGGCACTTAAATTAGCTAGAGAAGAAATTCCTCTGTTAGTTTTATTAGACTTAATGCTGCCCAAAATGGATGGTTATGAAGTTTGTAAAGAGATTCGAAAAGATAGTACTATATCTAATATGCCTATTATTATGCTAACAGCTAAAGGGGAGGAATTTGATAAAATCCTTGGATTAGAATTAGGTGCTGATGATTATTTAACAAAGCCTTTCTCTGTAAGAGAATTATTAGCAAGAGTAAAGGCTATTCTTCGTAGGACTAAGATACAACAGGTGGACAAAACTTTTAGTTTTGGAAATATAATGATAGATTTTCCTAAACATGAGGTTGTTAAAGCTACTGAAAGAGTAGAATTAACGCTTAAAGAATTTGAACTTTTAGAAATATTAATTAGGCATAGAGGGAGAGTAATGACTCGAGATTTCCTTTTAGATAAAATCTGGGGCTATGAGTATTTGGGAGAAACTAGAACCGTTGATGTTCACATAAGGCATCTTAGACAAAAAATCGAAGAAGATGATAAAAATCCAAGATTTATTGAGACAGTAAGAGGAATAGGGTATAGGTTTAACCTGGGGGAATAGAATGAAAAGAATTAATGACATCCATTAATGTTTCGGGAAATGTAATAAGAAGCTCTATGCCAATGAAGTATTATAGTATATCTATCTATAAAGTGAAGATTTTATCTGTAATTCTTATTTTTTTATGTTAACTTTGTTTAACTTGACCATAATATTAGATTAACTTACTAGTATTATAATAGAGACTGTAGAGAATAATACATAAATAAAGATTTGAATAGGGGATATTATTAATGAAAAATAAAAGTTTGAAATCAATTATCTCAGCAGTCATATTAACAGTTATGGTGGGAGCATTAGCTGGATGTTCAAGTTCAACAAGTACTGATAGTGGTGACACAACTACTAAGGTTGGAATAACAGGATCGATAACAGGATCGATAACAGCATCAGGTTCAACTGCTCTTCAACCTTTAGCTGAAGAAGCAGCAAAATCTTTTCAAGATAAGAACACAGAAGCCACCGTAACAGTTCAAGGTGGTGGTAGCGGTACTGGTCTTAAGGATGCAGCGGCAGGAAATGTTCAAATTGGTAACTCAGATGTTTTCGCAGAAGAAAAGTTACCAAAAGACCAAGCAGCATTACTTGTAGATCATAAAGTATGTGTTGTAGGTTTCGCAGCAGTAGTCAATGACAAGGTAACAGTAACTAATTTAACTAAAGAACAATTAATGGTATAAGGATTAACTGCTAACTACTATTTTAGCAGTTAGTCCTATGTGTTTTAAATAATGGTAGAGGTAGTGATGTAATGAATAAAAGAAGTTTAGCTAGTCGAATAAAAAATGAATATTTAGGTAAAGCTTACGCAACTATCTGCGGGCTATTTATTATTGTTTTGACCCTTTCTATTATATTTTTTATTGCTTCAAAAGGGCTCAGCACATTTATAAAAGACGGTC
>JACMJL010000069.1 GCA_014380625.1 Clostridiaceae bacterium | reverse complement strand
GGCTTTATTTGAATTTTTAAATTATCTATGTGCTTTTGAAAGCTGTCCTTTAGTTCTTCACCAGTGGCTTCTGGGAAACCAAGATAGTTATTTACTACAGGGGCTTTTAACATCTTATTGCTTAGATCCTTACTTCCGAAAACAATAACATTTTTATTCCTAATCTTAGAATTGATGGCTGCAGAAAGTCCTGCAGGACCACTTCCAATTATAGCAATATCGTATCTCACTTCCAAGAAAATACCACCTTTACACTAATCTATTATAAATTACTTTGGATTAATGAAACTATCTCTTGCTTAGGTCTAAAACCAACAAGAGTATTAGCTACTTCGCCATTTTTAAAAATAATTACTGTAGGTATTGAAGAAATTTTATAAGCTTGAGAAGTTACAGGGTTATCATCTACATTCATCTTTACGAATTCAACCTTTTCACCAAATTCTTTTTCCACTTCTTCTAATACTGGACCCAACATTTTACAAGGACCACACCAAGGTGCCCAAAAATCTACGACCACTGGTTTTGAAGCTTTAACAACTTCTTCACCAAAACTTGAATCATTTATTTCTTTTATCATATTCTTCCCCTCCTAATAGCTTATATACCCTTGTGGGGTATGTCATATTATAATATTACTCTTAGAAATTCTAATAGTCAATAGTGGCTTATAAATTAGTTTTCCCACAACAATCAATTACATACTTTAAAGCATGGCAGTTGATATCTGAGCAAGGCTTTCAACAAAACTATATTCATTAAAGTTAAATTCTTTTATCCTTAATGGAACTGAAAGATATAATACCCCTTTAATATTACCGTTATTAATTAAAGGGATTACAATAACTGAGGGCCAATCTGGTAATGATGTTAGAGGATCGTAGCTGCTATTTTCTTCCCAATTAATGCAACAGTCTCCTCGCCCTGTATTAATAACGTTATTTAGGATATTTTCATCGTAGATTTCTATTTCACTCCAGTTTTCAAAGAACTTTTTTCTTGAGAAAGTTTTAGTTACTTTTTTATCTTCAATCAAGAAAAGAATGCCACTTTGTGCTTCTATTGTCTCTATAATTCGGCCTAATAATTTATATATTTTTACGTCTAAGGATTCTTCCAGCTTTATCAAATTAATTACTTCACTTATAACTGACACATTTCTATAATCTTGAACACTATTTCCTGTTAGTATACCTGCAAATTTATTGATACCATTGGTTTTATTAGCGAATTCTTTTTGCCATATTTGGCACCTATTTCTACCCATCTCTTTTGCAACATACAAGGCTTGATCTGCTTTTTCAATAAGTTCATGTTGCGATTCTCCATGAAGAGGATAGGTGGCTACTCCCATACTAATTGTTACAGGGCTTTTTTCTCCAAGTATTTTTGCGCCCTCAATCTTTTGTCTCAAATCTTCACCAAAGTTTACAGCAGCTACAGCTCCCATATCAGGAAGTATAATTACGAATTCCTCTCCGCCAAACCTACCACAGCTGCTATTTTCGTTTAGACTTTCTAAAACTATTTTACAAAGATTTTTTAACACAGCATCCCCTGTTTGATGTCCGAACCTATCATTTATGGACTTAAAATAATCTAAATCAAACATTATTATTGAAAAGTTTTCATTACTATTACTTGAATTCTTTATATTATCTTCGATTAATTCCTCCATAGCTTTTCTTGCCATGGTTCCAGTTAGTTTATCTATAGAAGAATTAATTTTCAATTGATACTTCTCCATCAAGATTCTTATAAGCTGATTTATTTTTAGACACTTCTCTAGGTTAGCCTTGTTGATATCATTTAATATTTTGTCACTTTCTATATATAAATAACCAAGCAAAGTATTACCAGATAGAATTGGAGTTGCAATAATTGCCTTTTCATTATTTATCATCATATCCATGGAGGTTATTAAGATTGTATTTCGTTCATCCCGAACTCTTTCTAATATACCTTTTATCTTTAAAGTAACCTGGTCATTCTCATCTTCTGAAAAAACTTCAAAGCCTTGTTCATGTTTATCTATGATAATAAGAGTTTTAGTTGCTAAGGTTATTTTAGATAAATATTTGCATATTGATAGGAAATTATTTTTAACATCAGGTCCTAAATTCAATAGCAGGTCCTCTACTGATCTTATATTAGTTGGTAATGAATGAGGTTGTAGTTTTCTTGCTACTTTAATTAAAGCCTTATCCGTTAGTATTTCATTAAAACCTTCATAATTAAGCAACAGTTGAAGCTCCTTTATATTTTTCACTTCAAATAAAACTTTAGGTTCTTTAATAGAAAATAGTCTGCTAAAAGGAAGTAAGGCATTATGTTTTTTTATCCATTTCAATTGAAATTTTTCCGGGATTTTCATGGATATTAATTTAATCACTTCACAAGCTTCAAAATAGTAATTAACTGCATAAAACTTATTTTTATTGCGATAATATTCAGCAATGTTAAATAGTATCTTCCATTTTAACTCTAGTATATTTTCTTCTATGCTTAATCTTAAAGCCGCATTTAAATATTCTAATTTCCCTATACCTGTACTTAACATCCCCTTTAAGTAAAGACCTTTAGCTTGAACTACCTTATGAACTCGTTGATAATCTTGTATCTGAGCCTTTTTAAGGTAACGAGTTGCATACAGTTTAAGGTCCTTTTCCATAAATAAAATACCTACATCGTACATAGCATTAATCTTACCCCCGGCATAGGTAAATTTATTTATAATCTTATCAATTTCCTTTATATATAAGCTTAAATTATCTTTATCTTTTTCCTTACACATATTAATATAATTCTGTAAAAGCTTACAGTCTAAAGCAGGCTTAGTTGAAAATCCCTCATATCTAATTATAGCTTTTTCTACAAATTCCTGGGCTTTATCTGAATCCCCAAACCCGTAGAATAATATTGAAGAGGCATAATAATAGCTTTCAAACCATTTATCAAGACTAGGATATTCTTTAATTAACTTTATCAAAAGTTCATAGTATCTGTGAGCTTCTTTGAAATCTCCAAGCTTCATAGACACATCTACAAGGCAAGTATAACAATAATAAGTATAGTTTTCATATTTACACTTAAGTGACATTTGAAGAGCTTCTTTAAAATAACTATATGCCTGTCTATAATCCAAAAGGCACACGTAGACCTCTCCAATATTAATAATAGCTAAAATATGAGGTGCTATAAGCATATTTTTTTCACTCATATCCTTCATCATTAAATAATAATGGATTGCTCTAGGATACTCTTGGTAGCAGTCTGCATATATAACTCCTATATTGTTTAAAGATGTAGTAGCTCCGTCGATATACCCTATTTTCTCAAAGCAAGCTAAACTTTCTTTAAAACAAGCTAAGGAAAATTCAAATTTATAACTCTCAAAGTGTATTCTACCTAAAATTCTTAGTAATACCCCCTTCTGTTTTAAATAAGTATCTCCACATAACTCCAAGGATACCTGGAGTAAATTACTTGCCTTCTTAAGTTCCTTATAAAACACAAGAAGTTCTGATTTATTGCATACTGATTCTAAGTACTCTTCCATATAAACACTTTTAATTTCAGATATCTTTTCCTTCAATAACTCCTGAATTTTATCTAAATATATTTCACTATTACTAATATCATTTTTCAAAAAATATATTTTAGTTAACTTGTTAAATATATTAGCAAGAACCTTATGTTCTTTTATTTGAAGTGCATTTTGTTCTGCTTGCTTAAAGTAATTTATGGCATAAGAATAGTTCCCCTCTTTAATGTAAACCTTAGCCAACCTTACAATTAGACTTAGTTTTCTTTTATCAATTGACTTTTTATCAAAGCTAGAAATGGCTCTTTTTAAATTTTTAATCTCCTCAACCCTATTTTTTAATCCTTTCATGAAGTCAGCGTTGGCCAAGCAATACTTTATAATACCCTCTTTATCTCCACACTTTTCTAAATGATAGATTAACTCCTGGCTATTTACCCTCTTGTTATTATAGAATTCTTCTAATATTTCTGCTGCTTTCTTATGCATACTAAACCTATTTCTTTTTTCTAATCTTGAATAAATAGAATTTTTTAATATTACGTTTGAAAAATCATATGCGTAACCAAAATCCTCTATCTTCTCCGTTATTATATTCTTATTTAGCAAAAAGTTAATACTTTCTTCTAAGTCAGAAACCTTTTCATTTACTAACTGTGATAAAATTGCATATGGTACAGGGGTATTAAAAATTGCTATGGCATTAATTACTAGTGTACAACTATTAGTAAACTCTTTAATCTGAGCTAACACCACCTGTTCCATATTTGATGGAAGTGGTAATTTTTCAATAGAATAGTCTGTATACCATAAACCTATACTATTAATGTAAATGTTCTTTTTGGCTAATAAACTTTTCATTATTTCTTCAGTAAACTTAGGATTACCGAAGGTTTTGGAGTATATCCTTGAACTAAATTCTATATTTAAGTTTGGATGAGAGAGCATATATTGGAGTAATTGATGAGTCTCCTCTAAAGTCAATTCTCTCAAAGCAACATCAATAATCGAATTCTTTCTCCTATTCCTTTCCCAAAAACTGTTTAATACTTTGTTTTTATTATTACTATCTGAAAAGGTAACTATAAACAAAATATTTTTTACTTTTCTATCAAATATATATTTAATAAAGTCTAAACTAAATTCATCTAAAAGATGAATATTATCAATTATAAATATGGTACTTTTACCATTCATACATTCTGTTATAAAATTCAACAATCTATTCATTAATCTGAACTTTTCCATTTCTCCACTTATGGATTCAGCTTCTAAAACTGATTTAACCTCTCCAATTTCAGGCACAAACTTAATAAGTTCATTCTCATATCTAGATAAGATTTCCCTATCACATTCCTTAACAAATTGTTTAAGAATTTCATTAAAGGATGAATTTAAACTTAAATATATGTAAGCTTTCTCAAAGGATAATAAATGCTTTAATCTATTTAACAACCTAGTTTTACCAATACCAGTTTCACCATGTATAAAAACAAACTTGCTCTGCCCCTGGGTATCTACTAGACTCTTATAAGCTTCTAAAACAGTATTTACTTCATAAATTCTACCTACCATTTTATTATTTACATTTAACTTTTCAAGATAAGCTATCTTTTGAAGAGCATACTTTGAAGACAATATGGCATTAATAATAGAAATAACTTCACTTATATTTTTAAAACGGTCTCCTTTATCGAAGGAAATCATCTTCTCTATAACAGGCATTAATTTATAAAATATTGACTTATGGTTCTGTTCTTCAGCCATAAAGTTTTTAAATTCCTCATTAACATCCATTTCTTTAGGCATTTTTCCCAGGCCCATAGACAATAAGAGTACTCCTAATGCATATATGTCTGAAGCCTTACTATGAATCTCACCACAAACTATTTCTGGCGCCTTGTAATATACGTATTGGGGTATTACTGTCCAGTAATCACTCTTTTCAATTTTTATTGTTACTAAATCTTTTAATTTAAAGCTATTTTCTCCTTTAGAGATAAAAATATTTTGTGGAATTAAAGCTTTATATATAAATCCTATATGGTGCAAGTAGTTTATATCTTGACAGAGTTCTATAAAAACAGAAAATAACCTTTCCTCTGAGAAATTGTTTATTAATTCTGAAATGTCTCCATCCTTTTCAAATTCTTCTTTTGTATAATAATACTTATTTTCTTCAGTGTCCCTTTTATTATCAATAGAAAAAACAGTTTCAAAATCATATACTTTTAAAATATTTGAACTATTAATATTTTTATACAAGGCAAATTCATTCAGAAAATAGTCTCTTAAATCAACAGATAAATTCTCTGAGTTAATTATATTTAATTGTACAGGTTTGCTATTTTTAACAATATCTATAGCAGAAAAAGCTGACATTAATGCATTATGTGTTAAGGTTTTTATTATCCTATATCTATTGTTAACTATGTACATTTAACCACTTCCTCAAAAAAATTATATTTACTTTGCTAGTATATCTCTCATAATAGAGTTATTGTAGTCTTCATTAGGAAAGTTTTCTAAAAGCATTTTAGCAAATCCCTTAGCCTTATTCATGTCACTTTTACTATACAGGATAGCTAAATTGTATAAAACAGTAGCCTCATAACTTCCTTTTGGAAAAGTATTACTATACTCTTCATAGTATTTTATCTCATCATTAATATTTCCTAGATTCTCTTCACTGCGTGCTAAATAGAATAACCCATTTTCATAAAGATAGTCTATATTTCCATAAGAATAAACCTTGTGGAAATAATCAGAAGCATTTTTATAATCTTTGTCAGTGAAGTATTTGTATCCCTTATCATAAAAAACTTTTAATCCTTTATCTTTTATTAATACTAAGGCATTTTCTAAAAGAGTTTTAGCCCTATCATCTTTACTTTTATCCTTCCATATGTATAACGCCTTGTCTAATTCCTCATAGTTTGCCTCGTCAATATAAGATTTAATCTTATCGTAGGGAAATACTTCTTCTGGCTCAATCTTTTTAACTTCTTCAGGTTTAGTTTCCTTTTGAATTGCTATTTTAGAATTATCTATTGGCTTTACTGTGTCCACCTTTTGTTTTGTAGCTATTTTTTTGTTTTTAGCAAAATGTATACTTAGACCACTTCCTAAAATAAAAACTATAAGCAAGAATATTATTATTGGTCCGTGTTGAAATTTATTATTAATAATTCCAAATTTCTTTAGCATTTTAATGTTGTCTAATGCCATTTTATTTTTCTTATCTATATTTAATACCTTATCTAAATAGACCTTTGCATCAATAAATTCACCTTGTTTTATTAAACATACAGCAATATAATTACTTACATTTAAAACATTAAAATCACTTTCCTCGCATTCCTTTAAAAGTATTAATGCGTCTGCTATCTTCACTTCATTTATTAAGGTTAACCCTCTTGTATAAATTGAAAGAAGCTTATCATCAGATCTTGTATTTTCTATATATTTCTTTGATACTACATCCTTATTTACTCTAACATTAAAATCCCACAGTTCTCGAGCATTTTCTAAGTCTCCTTTAAAATAAAAGAGAATTCCCTTTAAACTAGCAGCTGCTTTATATCTGTTATTCTCAGCTACACTAGCTCCACATAGATTAATTGCTTCATCAATATACCCATTATGATATTTAGTTAATGCTTTTTTGTAATACTTGGTAGCCTTATCCATAAAAACCTCCGAAAAAGCCATCTATTTTTGCGCATGTATGCTTATAGCATATATGATTTCACTGTGTATATCAATAAGTTTCATGAACTCTTTTCCAATAAAAAAATAGGCATACAAGCTGATTTACTCAGCTTAGCCTATTAATTTACTTAAGTACATTTATTTCTCCAATTTCCCAGGAAGAATCCTTACTATTCTTTACCAATACAATTACCATGCTGTTTTTCCCACTTTTAATGCTATTATTTCCAACCTTCTTTAATTTATAATTTACTTCTGCTAAAAATGCTTCATATTGAAAGGATGATTCTGTAACATGGTCTACTGAGTAATTAGAAGAAATCTTTTTTAATGATGTTACATTCATGTTATCAATATCGTATAACAAGTTATTATAGTTAAAAATTTTACCATCAATATGTTTTTTAGAAATAAGTTTAATGGCGGCTTCCAATCTATTGTTATTTATGTTCTCTTGATATTCAAAAACTATACTAGCTTCCTTAGGAAGTGTACTCATATTTAACATCATATTATTAATGCTTTCTGAAGATATTTTAATGCTTTCCATGTGGTACTTTACAAGTTTAGAATCTTCATAAACAATAAGTTCAGCACTCAACCCTCCATCTAATCCTTTAAAACTTTTTACCTTCTCAAGTTCTGCAGGCCTATATATTAGACTTGCTATGGCTGAATCAACATTAAGCACATAAATATCTCCACCTTCAGTTATGGTACCTGTTGCCTTACCTACTATTACCATAAACATTTTATCCTTTTGAGACCACTCTAAAAATAAAGGGGTATTAAGTGGATCCAAATTATTATTAATAGT
>JACMJL010000068.1 GCA_014380625.1 Clostridiaceae bacterium | reverse complement strand
GGCATACAGCTTATGAAATTATCACCATACTGTTTTTTAAAAAACTGACACATTTTAAGTCCAGCTATTTTAGCTATTGCATAAGCTTCGTTGGTCTCTTCTAAGTATCCTGAAAGTAAATATTCTTCCTTTATTGGTTGGGGACACATCTTAGGATATATACATGAACTTCCTAAAAATAAAAGTTTTTTAACCTTATAGTCATGGGCAGCCTTAATTACATTGTTTTGCATTTGTAAATTTTCATATATAAAATCCGCTGGATATGTATTATTAGCATGTATTCCACCTACCTTAGCTGCTGCTAAAAATATGTACTCTGGCCTTTCTAGTCGGAAAAAATTTCTTACAGCTTGCTGGTCAGTTAGGTCAAGTTCGCTATGACTTTTTTTAATTATATTTGCGTAACCTTTTTCTTGCAAATTCCTAACTATAGCTGAACCTACTAGCCCTCTGTGTCCAGCTACATATATTTTGCTATCTTTATTCATAAACTCACTCCTTTATATACCAGCTGCTGCTTCAGCCTTAGCTAAAAACTCCTCAACGCCAACACAGGCTATATCTCTCATATCACTTTCAACCATCATCTTTATCAGATCTTTAAACCCTACTTTCCTTTCCCAGTTTAGTTCCTTTTCAGCCTTTGAAGCATCTCCCCAAAGAAGCTCTACCTCTGCAGGTCTAAAGTATCTTGGGTTAATATCAACTAGCACCTTTCCTGTTCGGTCATCACAGCCCTTTTCTTCAACCCCTGCACCCTTCCAAACTATGTTCACGCCAACTTCTTTAAAAGCAAGCTCTACAAATTCTCTAACTGTATGCGTTTCATTTGTTGCAATTACATAATCTTGTGGAGTATCCTGTTGAAGCATTAGCCACATAGCTTCTACATAATCCCCTGCAAAACCCCAATCTCTTTTTGCATCCATATTTCCAAGGGATAACTTTTCTTGTTTTCCTACCATAATACTGGCCACTGCTCTTGTTATCTTTCTGGTAACAAAGGTCTCTCCTCGTCTTGGGGATTCATGGTTGAATAATATACCATTACAAGCAAATACATCATAGGCCTCTCTATAATTTATGGTAATCCAATAAGAATATAGTTTTGCCACTCCATAAGGACTTTTAGGATAAAAAGGTGTATTTTCATTTTGTGGAGCTGTCCCTGGAAGTCCACCAAAAAGTTCCGAAGTGGAGGCTTGATAAAACTTGCACTTTAATCCACTTTCTCTTATGGCATCTAATATCCTAAGTGTACCAATGCCATCTGTTTCCGCAGTATATTCAGGAACTTCAAAGGATACTTGCACATGGCTTTGTGCACCTAAATTATATATTTCATCTGGTCTTACTCTCTCTATCAATCTATTTAAGTTACTAGAATCAGTTAAATCCCCGTGATGAAGAAACAACTTTTTATTCCCTATTTTCGCATCTTCAAACAAATAGTCAATTCTCTTTGTATTAAAAGAGCTAGATCTTCTAATGATGCCATGGACCTCATAGCCTTTTTCCAATAAAAACTCTGTTAGATAAGATCCATCCTGACCAGTTATTCCTGTAATTAATGCCTTTTTCACATGTAATTCCACCCTTCTGTATCATAAATGATATTAGTTTTCATTTTTCACCACCATTAAGCTTAATTCTAACTATATTATATTTACCAGTAATTTACAAATTCATTAACTGTTATTATTCCTTATACTTAGCGGTATTTATATTTCTTTCTCAAATTTATATTCAAAAAAAAAGAAAACCGTTGCTTATAACATATTTCTATGTCATTTTTCAACGGTTTTTGTAAAAGACTTTTTAGTTTTTATCTTGAATTATTTTTCATACATGTTGTTGTAATAATTTTGGTATTCCCCTGATGTAATATTACTCATCCACTGTTTATTGTCTAGATTCCATTTTATTGTTTTCTTTATGCCTACTTCAAAGGTAGTTTCAGGATACCAGCCTAACTCTGCTTTTATTTTTGTTGGGTCAATGCCATATCTCTTGTCATGGCCTTTTCTGTCTTCAACATAAGTTATTAATTTTTCTGTAATTTCTTTATCTACATTTTCATTTAAATAACCAATAATAGTTTTAACTATTTGTATATTAGTTCTTTCGTTGTGTCCGCCTACATTGTAAACTTCCCCTAGCCTTCCACCATTAATAACCATGTCAATAGCTTTACAGTGGTCTTCAACATATAACCAATCCCTTATATTCATTCCATCACCGTATACTGGTAGATTGCTATGCTTTAGGCAGTTGTTTATTAGAAGCGGTATTAATTTTTCTGGAAATTGGTATGGGCCATAATTATTTGAGCACCTAGTTATATTTACAGGCATCTTATAGGTATCAGCATATGCTTGCACCATTAAATCAGCTCCAGCTTTACTTGAAGAATATGGGCTGTGAGAATCTATTGGAGTAGTTTCTAGAAAATACCCTGTATCTCCTAAGGAACCATAAACCTCATCAGTAGAAACTTGCATAAACTTCTTGCCTTCTTTGAAACCACCTTGTACTTCCCAAGCATTTTTAGCTACATGTAGAAGATTTACTGTGCCTAAAACATTAGTCTTAACAAATATTTCTGGCTCTTTTATACTTCTATCCACATGTGATTCTGCAGCAAAATTTACAACATAATCAATATCATTTTCTTTAAATAATTTTTCTACTAACTCTTTGTCACATATATCCCCTTGAACAAAAGTATAGTTTGGATTACCTTCAATAGCTGTTAGGTTTTCTAAATTTCCTGCATAAGTTAATTTATCTAAATTCAAAATTTTTATATCTGAATATTTATTTAACATGTAATGCACAAAATTTGATCCTATAAATCCAGCTCCGCCGGTTACTAAATATGTTTTCATAATTACGCTCCCTTATATTCAAATTGTATTTCTAAATCTCTTAGCTTCTTTTGATTTTTATCC
>JACMJL010000067.1 GCA_014380625.1 Clostridiaceae bacterium | reverse complement strand
GTAAAGCAACTGGAGACTCTAAAATCTGCAGATTATGTCCTGGTTATTTTCCCATTATACACTGATAGTATGCCAGGAATCACTAAGGACTTTTTTGAGTATATGGAAAGAAATAAAGGTGTTTTATCTGGAAAACCAATTTCTTTTATTATACATTCAGGATTTCCAGAGGCCTGCCAATCTAGGAATGTAATGAAATATACGGAATATTTCTCAAAACTTCTTGGCATGAAATATATGGGTAGTATAATAATGGGCGGTAGTGAGGCTTTATCTGCAGCACCAGAATCTATGTTTAGAAAAAAAATAGAGGCCTTTAAATCCATTGGTAGAAGCATATATGAATATAAAGAGTTTGAAGCAGCAGATAAAATAATCATCTCAAAACCAGAGACCCTTCCAAGTATACAAATATTCGTGCTGAAACATTTAAATGTAAGCAATCTTTTCTGGAATAGTACACTAAAAAAGAATAATGCATTTAAAAAACGCTTTGATAAACCTTATTTATAATAATTATATAGGAAATGGAGAGTAACCTTATGTGCCAAAGAAGTTTATATGAAAAACTTATTAAGTTATATGAAAATCAACAAAATCTAATTCTTTCTCAATCCATAGTAGGAATGACAGATGCTAAGAAATTAACAGAATTTATTAATGATTTTTGTGAACTGAATTTAGGTAGCGAAATTATAGATTGTTTATATGCCGGATTTAGCGTTGGTGCCTCTTTTGGATTAGGGTTGAAGAATGGAGAAAAGATTTTTCTGAAAATTAACAAACCAAATAGTAATGATTCTATAACCCCTTTCTCCTTAGAATCCTTAAAGGCGATGTCCCAGGTCCAAGAGTATTTAAGTGATAATGACTTCCAATGCCCTAAGGTTATTTTACATCCAGTTGAATATGGTAGTGTTATAGTAACTGTTAATGAATTTATAGATATAGGAGTGCAAAAGGATGCTCATGATCCTTTAATTAGAAAGGTCATGGCTCAAAAGTTTGCAGAACTTATTAAAATTACTACTCCATATATCTCATTGAAGGGTTTTGAATATTTTAATATCTTTGACACAAAAAGACTTTATCCAGTCCCTCATAATGCTTTATTTGATTTCACTGTTAATGAAAAAGCTACAGCCTGGATAGACGAAATCGCCCAAAAATCAAAAGAAGTAATAAATTCAATTGATAAAAACTTGGTACTAGGGCATTGTGACTGGTCCTTAAAACATTTTCACTTTATAGATGATAAAATTGTAATGATATATGATTGGGATAGTTTATTCTTACAGGACGAATACCACTTATTGGGGATAGCAGCCAGCACCTTTACAACAACTTGGGATATTCCTGTTAAAATAACTCCTTCACAAGTGGAGGCCTATGAATTTGTAAAAGAATATGAATATGTTCGTGAAAAAAGCTTCACTAAAGAAGAACTTAAAAAAATATCCGCCTCTGCAACTTACATTATGGCGTACACAGCTCGTTGTGAGTCGGCCATAGACCCACTTAACAAAAACTTTCAGGGCTCATTTCGGCAAGCATTAAGGGATATGGTGGGGGACAATTATCTTGGAATAAAATAAAAATTTATGTTGTTCACAAATTATTATAACTTTCGACATTAAAATGACATAAAGTAAGATTATAATAATATTATAGTAAGTAATTTAATTAAAGTCCCCCTTTAATTAAGGATAAATGTGGTTTTTAGAATAAAATAATTTCCACTTAAGATCGGCATCGTTTAGCCGATCTTTTTTTTATGCAACATAATAATATAGAAAATCATTTAGCAAATCTTGAATATTTAATACTACCAGCACTAAAGAAAGTTAATGCTATTAATATTAATACAAATGAGTTAGGAAATATTATTGACTTCTCTACACTTTCCAAAGCCCAATAAAAAGGAGTAAACTTGCTTAATGTAATAATTATGCTAGGGACCTTAGAAGAGGATTCACCTATTAAACCGGCGATATACAAGAAAAACATTCCCATTGATACCATGTTTATAACTAAGGATACTACTCCTGGGTCTTTAAAGATTCTAACCAGCATCACACCTAAACTTATAGAAACCATACTCATTAACGCAATATTTAAGATTAAAACTCCGAAATTTTGAAAGGCTAATTTAAATACTACATTCATCACTATAAAGGAAGTGGTATACATGAATATCTGCACAATCACCATAGATACATAAATACTTCCCATAATCTGATATCCTGTATTGTTGGTAGATAAAAATCTTTTTAGTATTTTTTCTTTTCTTAGTATTAATAGATCCATGCTAATATTGGCTGAAAAGGCAACCAGAAAAAACATAACGAGTACTATAGTCATAAAGGCCTCATCATCCATAAAACCAGATTTTAAGTTATACTGAATTTTTATGAAATTATTAGCTATTTCCTTTTTATCCTGTATTATATTATTATTCTTTAAAATTTTAACTTTCAGTAATTGATTAAGCTTTTGCTCTAACTGTGCCTCAAATACTTGTGTATTGTTCCCCTCTTCAAGTTTATAAACATTTATTTTAGGTTTTATTCCTTTATCAATCTCTTCAGTGAAGTTATCTGGAATTTCGTATAAGGCTATTATATTATAGGTTCTCAATTCTTTAAGGGCTTGTTCTTTATTATCAAAAATACTATTAACGCCTAGGTCTGCTATTAGTTCATTGCCTAAGGTGCCTTTATCCAAATGTAGAATAGCAACTTTTGCATCTAGACCCGTACTACTATTACCATTTAAAAAATGGACCATACCTACACATAATATTGGGAGAATAAACATCATAACAATATTTTTATAATCCTTTAAGTATTTTTTAGCGTTAACAAAAACCATTCTTATAAATTTCATGTTTATTCCTCCCATCTAATTTTAACTTTTAATATGCTTATAATGTATATAACAATAGAGACTATAAGCATAATTAACAGGTAAGGGACAAGCTTCTCAAAGGAGTTAAAAAGGATACACTGTTTATATGCATTTGAAATTACATTTCCTGGAGAAAATTTTGATAACAAGGTAAATACCTCACTTGAGACTTCCTTTATAGGGATAAAAGCTCCACCAAATATAATTTGAAAATACATAAATATTATAACTACAATATTTGAGTTTTGTTTGCTTAAAAAGGCAATAACTAAGCCTGATAAAGCTGTTATTAGTAAACTTTGACCTGTTAAAATTGCTAGTATATTTATTGGATTTATCCCTTTAAAAGCAAGGCCTGTAACTCGAAAAGATAGTATATATATTAATCCATATATAAAACTTGAAATAAAGAAAATTAGTAAATCTAAATTAAAGAAAGTTGCCTTTGTAATGGGTGTAGAAATTAGCCTTCTAAAGCATCCATTTTCCTTATCTAAGTGATAAGCGCCTACGCACCCCATAACTATAATAAAAAGCATAAAGGTCATCATGGAAGCAGCTTGGTTTTCAAAAGAGTTTAAAGTTCTTTCTCCTTTCAGGATATTAGTTTTTAAAGCATTTTCTCCAGAGATTCTAGTCAAACTACTAATTACTTCATTAAATATCTTTTCTTTATCCTGGATATTTAAAGCTTCTATTTTATTAGATATGATTAAAGTTTCTGTTACGCTTTTACCATACTGATTAACTATACTCTTAATTATTATTTCATTACTTCTAGAGGTACGCTCTTTTTCATCTACCCTGATGGTGGTTTCTTTAAGCTTACTTATACTATCTTCATATCCTTTTGGTATTGTTAATACATATTCACCCTTGTTAGTTAAATTAAACAGTTTTTTAAGACCTTCAGTTTCAAACACCTCTATAAAAGCCTGTGAAGTTTTACTGTTGTCTTCATCTATAATTCTAATATTAATCTTATCAATAGTTGTTTCGGGCTGAAAAATGCCCTTTTGAAAGTACCCCATAGTTATGGATAATAGTAAAGGTAATATAGCATAAACCAGTAATATAAATTTCCACTGAGCAAATATTCCCTTAAAGGTAACTTTGATAGATGCTTTTATTCTCAATATACCCATAGCTAATCCCTCAATTTCTTTCCCGTAAGGGAAAGAAAAACTTCCTCTAAGGATGCTTCTTCTACATTAAAGCTTTTTATTTTTTTATTTTCTTTAGCTAATAAGCCTAGTAATTCTTCTAAATCAAACTTTAAATTATCTACAAAAATATTAATCTTATCCTCATTAATGAAACAATCCTTAACCCCTGGAAGTTCTTTTAGCTTTAGTAAAATTTCTTCATTAGAATCCTCTAAAGTAAGTTTAATAGTTCCGTGAACACTTGCCATAGACTTAATTGTGGCTTTAGAACCAGAGGCCACTTCTTTTCCTAAATCTAAAATAAATATATTGTTACATAACTGCTCCACTTCCTCCATATAGTGAGAGGTATATATGATGGTAGTATTATTTTCTTTGTTTATCTTCTTTATAAATTCAAAAATATAGTTTCTTGATTGAGGGTCCACTCCAACCGTAGGCTCATCCATTATTAGTACCTTAGGTTCATGCATTATTGCCACGGCTAAATTTAATCTTCTTTTCATTCCACCAGAGAACTTTTTTACCTTTTCATTTTTTTTATCACTTAATCCAGTGATTTCAAGGGCTTCTTTAATTTTTTCCTTTAATAATTTTCCACCAAGGCCGTAGAAGGCTCCAAAATACTCTAGATTGTCGTAGGCAGATAGTGGCTCCATAAGTGCAAGTTCTTGAGGTATAAGTCCTATCAATGCTTTAGCTTTTAAGGGATCCTTGGAAATAGAATACCCTCCGATTTCAACCTCTCCATTGTTAGCTTTAAGTAACCCTGTCATTATATTTATTAAAGTTGATTTACCCGCTCCATTGGGGCCTATTAGTCCAAATATATCCCCAGCTTTTATTTCAAAAGACACATTATCTAAAACCAATTTATCATCAAATCGCTTTGTAACATTTTTTACGCATATTTTACTCAACAAAAATACCCCCTTTAATAATCTACTTATATTGTAGAAAATTCCAGAAGGTATTCATAGTACCAATGGTAACTATAATAGTTACTTAAGTCACTATTCATCGGCTATATTATTTTTAAAAGCAAATATAGTAAGCTGAGTTCTGTCTCTTAGAGTGAGTTTAGATAATATATTGCTTATATTATTTTTAATAGTACCTTCAGATAGAAAAAGCTTTTCTCCTATCTCCTTATTAGATAATCCATTAGCTATTTCCTTAATAATGTTTATTTCCTTGCCACTAAGATTAAATTTAACTTTAGTTTCCTCTAAACTATTTTTATTAGCATATATTGTATTTTCACTAAGGATTTTTGAAGCTACCTCAGGATTTATAACAACATTTCCTTTTAAACAGGCTTTGATACCTTCATAAATCAAATCATAATCACTATCCTTTAAAAGATAGCCTGAAGCTCCGTGTTTTAGTGCATCATGAATGTATTCAGCATCATTAAAGGTGGTTAATATCAAAATAACTACCTTATGAAATTCTTTTTTAATAAGTTTAGTCCCTAATACTCCATCGCACTTTGGCATTCTTATGTCCATAAGAATAATGTCAGGCTCATTTGCTCTACAGGCTTTTAACGCTTCCTCTCCATTTGAGGCTAGGGCGGTTATTTCAATATCCTCATAGGTTTCAAGTATAAGTCTTAAACCAGTCCTAATTAATTTCTCATCATCCACTAACATTACCTTAATTTTCTCCATTTTTGCCTCCTAAAGAATGAACTTTAAGTTTTTCATTTTTATCTAATTCTAGCTTCACTAAAAATCCTTGTTGGAACTTAGTGACATACTCAAAAGTTCCGCCGATTTCAGTAACACGTTGTCTCATACTCTTAAGTCCGATTCCTTCAATTAGAGTATTTGCTCCAAGGCCATTATCCTTAAAGGTAACTGCTAACTTACTATCTTTAAAAACCATCATTATCTGAATTGAAGTAGCCTTCCCATGTCGAACACTATTAACTAAAAATTCTTGGGTTACTCTATATATAACAAAGGCTTGGTCTGGATTTAAAGACCATTTCTCTTTAGTAAAGCATAGCCGTACATCTATACCAGCTAGTTTTTTAAAATTATTTATAAGTTCCTCTAGGATTAAAATACCTTCGTACTCTTCAAAGTCCTTAGGTTTAATTTCTCTAACTGCTTGCCTAACTTCCTTAAGACTTTCTTGGGTAAACTTTCTAAGATTTTTGGTCAATTCTTTTGAAAGATCATCATTTTTACCTAGGGTCTTTTCTATAGCACCTAGTTGAATGGTAATAGTTGAGAGAGCGTGTCCAACACTGTCATGGATTTCTCTGGACATTCTATTTCTTTCTCGCAGTAAAGTAATTTCTTCGATTGAACTAGCGTAAAGCTCTAAATCTCTATTAGCATTTTTTAGTTTCTCTTCTGAGATTCTAAGCTTATCATACAGATCCTGTGCTTGAAGTTTCCTATCGTTTTCATCTTTAATAAAATACAAAATAACTATAATAATTATTACTAGTCCCACATTTATAAACTTAAATTCAAGATTTTTATTTATAGAAAAATAAATAGCTTCTATAAGGAGTGCTACATTAAAAATACTTTTAAAGGGATTTTTAAACAAAATATTACCATCTATAGCTGCTAAGATAAGATAGGCGATAAGGTAATCTCCCAGCCAATTATAGGCAATAAAAATAAATATAACTTCTATAAGAAAAGATAATATTTTATGAAAATTTTTCTCTAAAGAAAAAAATCTAAGCTGATTATTTATTATAAAAATAAATATAAAAATTACAATTTCAGTAGTAATTTTTTGATTATTTAGAACACTACCAATAATAATCATTAGAAGTATGTAATATCTAATGGCTGTTAGCAATTTCTTATTCCACATTATTCCTCCAATAGTTCATTATTTATTATATTTTTAACTAACTAATGGTAATTGTAACATATTATACATAAATATAGTGATGGTTTTTATTATTAAATTATATAAAGCTACCTCAATATTTTGAGGTAGCTAAAGAAATGGTTTAGAAATTTTTATTTAGTGGTAGTATCCTGAGTTGGTTTCATAGCATCTTGAAGATTTTTGTTTATTGTATCAGCTTGTGTTTGAGTAATTACCTTGCTAGTAACTAATTCACTTAACTTATCATTACCAGGACCTTTGCGTGCTTTTTGAAACTACTTCAAGAACCTTATCAGATTGAGTTTGTGTTATAGTTTTATCTTTAACTAAAGCCGATAGTACATCTGAATAAATTGTAGTCATTTTTGCTCCAATATTGCCTTTATATGAATTTAAGTTATATTTTATAATTCTACTTTTCCCGAGTCTTCTAAAAAAATTAGTTCTTCTGGATATGGAGAGAAATAAGTTTGCTCTAAGAGGTAAGTGATATTAAACCTATTAATATATGATTTTACAAGAGTCATAGGTGTATTTAAGGTAAGTTTTCCGATTTTATATTTCTCAAAGGAATCTAGTATAAAGTCTGTTTCCTTTTTTGTTATATTTTTCGAGAAATACCCCATAGCATGCATTAGTACATTAATGTTATTTGTATATCTAGCAATATTTTTAAAGGCTAATTTTAAATTCTGTTCATACTCCTTCAAAATAAGGTTAATCCCTTTATCTTCAGAGTTTGCTACAATTTTACCTAGTATTTTCAGATATTTTTGACTATTTGCCATAAGTAATAACTTATTTCTACTATGAAATTTTACTAATTCTCCTAGCGAATTAGATTCTTTAACTTTCCTAAAGTCTGCACTTATAAAAATTTTGGTGAGAAAATTATCACGAATCCTATAATTATATAACCTGCCCTCATCTTCTATTGCAGTGTAAGGAAATAATTCTACTGCTTTCCCTCCAAAAAAACCTGAACCTTTAACACTTCCTGTTACTTTAGACATTCCATTATAAATCTTTATGTTTTTATAGCCACAAGAAGGGGAGCCCTTTTTAAAAATGAAGCCATCAACATTTTGCAAAGCCTTTAAGTAAGAATTACTAAAAGCATTCATTTCCTCTGTGAATTCTCTATCAGTTTTTGGTTGATATAATTTTAATTCATTAGATTCAATTACTACTCTAATAGGATCTCTTGGAACACCTAGTCCTATAGACATTTCGGGACAAATCGTAATAGTATTTACATAAGGCTTTAAATTTTCTACAAAGGTATCCATAATTATTTGACCATTATATCTGCAACTATCAAAGCCTAGACACTTACTGATAAACACATTTGGTTTTGTAAACTTATCCATATAAAAAACCTCTTTTCATTTGAAAGTTTATGTGTAACATAACATAGGCTACACATAAATTCAATTTATATACAGAGGAAAGACATATGAGTTATGCCATGAAGGTTTATTTTAATGTGCGCCTTTAAATATATCTCCACCAGGAGTCATATCCATACTTCCACTGCTAGCTGCTAAAGATAGTATTATAAAGAGAATTAATGCAACTAAAACCACACCTACATACATTATTAACTTTTCCTTTTTATTTAACTTAAAATCATTTTTTATTACAAAACTAATAAATGAAATAATAGTACCTAGAGGTATGAGAAATGAAACATATTTTGGACTTTCTTTAAAATGAGAGATACCTCCGCTAATCATACCAATTCCTAAGGCTAGTGTTAAAGATAGTGCAATAAGTTTAATGCTTTCTGAAGCTGACATCTTATGCTTATTAATAACAATTTCATTAAATATTGATCCAGCCAAAAACAAGCTTAATCCAATAATAAGTATTATGGAATATCTTACGTGATTGAAAGGCATAAGAACTATTCCACTTGAGGTCATTCCAATTCCTAAAAAGTAAATTATGTAGACTAGGTATTTGTAAATTATTTTCTTCAAATTTTTCACGACTCCTTTAAGTATTTTAGTACCGTTTAATTAGTATAACAAAATTATGTGTAGAAAATGTGTAAGTTATTATAGGATTTAGATTTTGTATATATATAACAAAATTTGCAACAAAGTCTAGTTTCTAGTATGCTAATTTTATAACCTTAAAACTTATATAAATATATGATAAAAAGATGGGAGGTACACTGTGAAAAGTACATCTAATAAACGAGGAACTTTACCATATTTGAATTCTTGTGATAGCATTATAATGGAAGTTAATAACGAATTTTGTGAGTTCACAAGTTTTACAATAGATGAATTGTTAGGCAAATCACTTACAGAAATAGGAGATATGCTAAAAATCAATTCGCAGATATTTATTGATAATATACATAGTGAGTATTGCGGATATATATTCACAAAGGACCTCGAACCAAGAGAAGTTACTATATCACCTTCTTGGGTTAAAGAAACAAATGAAAAGACATATACTTTTATTGAAAAAACAAACTCTAGACTTGAGGATAAGCTGATTTTTCTCCAACAAACCTTTATTGACAACCTATCGGCTGTAGCTATTTTCAGTGTATCTGATTTAATATTGCTTAAAGCAAATCAAAAATATCTTGATTTTATGGATTCACCTTGTAATAAAAAGGAAAATAGCATAGGTAAACCAATGAGGGATATTATAAAAGGATTTATAGGAAGTGAAACTGAAGCCTTTTGGAAGGCTGATTTTGAAACACAAAAAACCAGATATATAAAAGAATATGAATATAATAAATTAATGAGCGGTATCACTTATTGGGATGTCTCTCAAATGCCAATATCTGAAAATGAAAAAATCAAATACATATTTGTAACTGCCACCGAAGTTACTGAAAGAGTTTTAAAAAACAGAAGAATAGAAGAACAAAATATACTACTGCTTAGTATAATCGAGAACATGTCCGAGGCATTAGCTATTTATGATAATAAAGGCAATATTATTTTAAACAACACTGAAGCAAGCAAACTCTATCCGGAACCAGATATTTTAAAATCCATAGGAGATGCAGATAATATTTTTGAATGTTTTGATCTAGAGGGTAACAGAATTCTGCCTGAAGACCGCCCAACTCGTAGAGCCTTAAGAGGTGAAAGGGTAAGGGATGCTATTATAGTAATTAAAGGTGGGGATAAAGAACAGATTATAGAGATTAACTCAACTCCTATCTTTGATAAAGATAATAATTTAATCCTAGTAGCATCATTTCATCGTGATATTACCGAAAAAAAGCTTATAGAGGATGCTTTAATAAAAAGTCAAATTAACCTTCAAGAGGCACAACACATCGGAAATATGGGAAATTGGAAATGGGATTTAGCAAATAATGAGGTAGTATGGTCAGAAGAAATGTACAATATTTTTGGCCTTGATAAGAAGTCAATTACAGGGAGGCTTGGCGATGCAATATCAAGTGTCGTACACCCAGAAGATTTGCATATTGTTCAAGCTGCAAATGCTGTTGCCATTTCTGAAAAAAAACCTTTTGAATATCGCATTATATGGCCAGATAATTCTATTCGTTATATTTGGGCGAAAACTGGTGATGTGATTTTTGATAAATTACATAACCCTGTTTATTTAGTGGGAATTGTGCAGGATATCACCGAACAGAAAACAACTCAACTCCAGCTAATACAAGCAAAAGAAAAGGCTGAAGCTGCAAATATTGCAAAAAGTCAGTTCCTTGCTAATATGAGTCATGAAATAAGAACCCCTATGAATGGCATAATGGGAATGTCAGATTTACTACTTTATTCGAATTTAACGGAAGAACAACAGAAAATGATTAATATAGTGAAGTCATCTTCTAAGGCATTACTGGAAGTTATTAATGATATATTAGATTTATCTAAAATTGAAGCTGGAAAAGTTGAACTTACATGCGAATATATCAATCTTATTAGCTTCATTAGTAAAAATCAAAATATTTATGTAACCTTAGCAAATAATAAAAATTTAACTTTAAAAACAAAAATAGAAAAGGATGTACCAAGAGAAATCTATGTTGATACTATGCATCTAAATCAAGTAATTAATAATCTAATTGGAAATGCTATTAAATTCACAGAAAAAGGTGAAATTACACTAGCAATTAAAAAAGTCAAATCCAGGGGAAACAAGACTCAGCTAATGTTTTCTATACATGATACAGGAATAGGAATAAAAGAAAAAGATATTACAAAACTTTTCAATCTTTTTAGCCAAATAGATGATAGCAAAACAAAGCATTTTCAAGGAACTGGGTTAGGACTTGCTATTTCTAAAAGACTTGTTGAACTAATGGGTGGAGAACTCTGTGTAGAAAGTGAATATGGAAAAGGAAGCACCTTTTATTTCACAATGTGGGTTGATGTCATAAACAAAGAAAAGGAATTATTAAGTGTACAAGCTACACCAGCATTAATTCAATTACAAAAAAACATAGATATTCTTCTTGTTGAGGATAACTATGTAAGCCAATTGGTTATAAGAAAAATGTGCGAAATTTTGAATTTCAATATTATAATAGCTTCAAATGGTAAGGAAGCATTTAAGATTCTTGAAGATACGCAGTTTGATATTATTTTGATGGACATACAAATGCCTAACATGAACGGTATTGAAGTTGCCAAAATTATTAGAGAAAAAGAGAAATTAACAGGCGTACACGTTCCTATAATTGCCACTACAGCCTATGCATTTAGTAAAGACAGGGAAGAATGTATAAATGCTGGGATGGATGATTATATTAGTAAACCTATAGATTTACGAAAACTAGAAGAACTTATTAAGAACTGGACAAAATAAGGCAATTACTCTGATTTCTCTATAAAAGTTATATTATTTTAATTTTAAGGGTTATACTAGTTGTTTTGCCTGTAAAATAAAAGACTGTAAGTACGTAGGTAGATGTGCTATGAGAGATAAATTAACCTACGTCCTAGAAAGAATTTCAGCGTGTGATGCTTTAATTTTCAGTTCGCCTATATATTTTGGTGATATTACTGGAGAAATCTATCAGTTTTCTGATTACTCCTAATATGAAGCTTCAAAGTTTAATGAAGAACACAAGGCAAAAGTTAAAGCAAAACAATTTGAAATTGACTGCAAGAAATCCTATGATATTAATGATGATTTAATAATAGATATATATGATTTAGTTAAGATTTCAAGGATAATTAATTAAGGTTAGTGGATTGTAGTTTGTAAAAATCCAAGCCATTTAAGAGGAAATATATTTTGTTTGTTGAATATAGTAACGAAGTGGAAATTTAGCGATGTTGAAGTAGACACTAAATTTACGAGTAAAAGCCGATGGAGGTATAAAATGCTTAAAAACTTTGAATTTACCCACGATCTTTCTGAAGTCCAAATAATCAATTTATTAGATATATATAAAGAAGAAAGTTGGTGTAAGGACAGAAAAATAGATGGGATTAAGAAAATGCTTGAAAATAGTTGGATAATTGCAATAATAGACTCAACCAATGGAAAGATAATAGCTTTCGCCAGAGTTTTATCAGATTTTGTTTATAGAGCATTTATATATGATGTCATTGTTGCAGAAGATTATAGAGGATTGGGATTTGGGAAATTAATAGTTAACAGTACTATCAATCATAGAGACCTTAAAGATGTTGAGCGAATAGAGTTAAATTGTATTGATAGTAATGTTTTATTTTACAAAAAACTTGGTTTTGATAAAGTACCTAATGGAATTAATGTTATGAGATATTATGAGAATAAAGTTTAATTTGAAGTCATAAATATTGATATTTACACAATCTGGAATATATCCTATGAAGGAGTTGCATGTATGCATTTATTAGTTCAAGTATTATTAGTTTTAGGTACAATTATTGGTAGCTGTATTATTGTATTACCACTGGTAATTTGGCATGCCAATACCCACTCATATATCTGTCGTAAATGTGGACATGAATTTTCTATTTCTGTACTTAAGGATTTAGTAAGTCCACATAAATTGTTAAAATGCCCTAATTGCTATAAATGGGCTTGGCAAAAGGAGATAAAGAAAATAAAGTAGTTCACTGTGCATTCCAGGAAACATATTTTTTTGCCAGGGTCATTGGGAACATGTGGAACATATCTCGTACAAAATATTAACCTCAGTATCACGCAACACATCTTTAATTATAGAAACACTTAATAGATTTTACAATAAAAGTAATATATTTCAAGGTAAATATGATATAATTATCTTTAGATTAAAAAGAAACTTAATTTGGAGGAATAATATGAAAATACAATTGTTAGGGAATACCACAATATCCATGAAGGTGTTAAGTGAAATAAATGGCTAATAGAAATCAAGAGGATAAACGTAACAAGCTTGATGAAGAACCTTTTTCATACGATTTTTCAAAGGATAATAAAGTTTTTATATATTGGCATGGAAAACAAGTAACAATCTTAAAAGGAAAAGAAAGTGATAGATTTTTATCTAGAATAAAAAATTCTGACCAAAAGGAAATACAATTAATTATGGCAAAGGTAACAGGAAATTTCAAACATGGCAATGAAAAAACTAGTAAAAAATTATAGCTATATCAATTTATATAATCTAGGCAGGGGTCTTTTCCAGCTATAAAATCTTCTACAGATATCTCAATGTTAACATCTGGTAGGAAGGATAAAAGCCTATCATTTTTTATGATTTTATAATACCTAGTGGAGTAGCAAATTGTAATTCCAGAATTTTTTAATTTAAAGTTTTCCACCTCGCCATAACAGTTAGGTTTTCCACCCGTTGGCTCTCCAATAAAAATTGCCTTTGTTTTTGCCTTTAGGCTATATAAGTTTAAAAGCGATGAAGAAAAAGTATCTCTACCTGTAATCACATATAAACTACCTTTTATATTTATTTTTTCACAATGCTTAATAGACTTAATGAAGTCCTCTAATAATTGAGAATTGCCACCGAAGTTATTTCTAAGATCAATTATAAGCTTGGTTACTTCATTCTCTTCTATAAAACAAATTAACTCTCTACCAAAGGTTAACAGATCTTTTTCCTTCATATCTCTACAAGCATTATATTTAAAGTAAACTGTTTTAGACTCAGAAAGATATTGAAACCAATAATATTTTTCAGGGTTTTTCCTATATAGTGGTAAATTAGTTTGTTCCTCAAACAGACTAGTAGTGTTATTAATATTACTATCTTTTAAGATTTTAAAAGGTAGTGAATTAATTGTTACCCTTCTTGAATTCTCATTTACATCTTCTAGCGTCAATTCAATATTATCAATACTATGGGCAAGGGAAAGACCATATAATAATTCTATTGCTGGAAAATACTTTGGAAGTTGTGCTTTAAGAAAGTTTTTATTTTCATAAGAAATAATCTTACCTAATATCTTTAGGACCTTCTGAATTTCAAGTCCCTCTACATTGGTAATTCTATAGCCCTCTAATTCTTTATACTGCTCTGAAGCAGAAATAATATAAAGCCCTTCCTTAAACCAATATACTTCTATAGGTAACAAAAGGCTTACTGGTAGCATTGCAGAGGTATGTGCATCTCTAAAAGTTGCCAGTATTTTTGCGATGTCTACCGCGATTTCATAGCTAGGTAGCCTTGGAACTTTATTCTTCAAAGTTTCTATTGCTTTAACAAAATCTTCTTTCTTACAACTAAAAAAAAGATTCGCATGTTTTTTAGGAAGCTGGGAAGCTAAATAATCTATATCTTCAAACCATTTATGGTTTCTGTCGTCTTTATCTTTATTATTTTCATTGTTCATAATATTCTCCTTTATAAAGCAATTCACTCTATTATAACTTATATCAGTTAATATTGTAAAAGGATTAAGCCTATGAGAAACAAAGCATCCTAGCAAACTGGCGAGAAAATCTTTAGAAAAATGAATGAAATAAATCAATATTATATCCTTATATTTGAAAATAATGATATAATTAGTGGATAAGTAGCCCGATAAAGTGATCATCTGATGGTAAATAAGCTTCTGCTTGCAGGTGGAAATTCATTATACAAGTTTCTTAATACTGAATCTGCAGGATTTCGGACCATTTATAAGGCTTGAGATTTATACTTGAAGTTTTATTAAAAGGTCAATTGTATACAATAAAAAATTATATCAAAAGGGAGAGGTTTTATGTTAAATGATGAAAAGATTATAAAATACATGAGTGAATTTTATGAGGAAAATGAGAGAGAAGCTTTTTATGCCTATGGTGTAATAGAAGCAGCAATAGGTAAAGGTATCCTCTTTGGATCATTAGCTTCTTTTACAAATAAATTTATATTAGTGGGATTTACCGATAGAAAACTTATTATAATTGGTCTTGATACCTTAGGAGAACCAAAAACAAGTCGTTGCATTGATTATAAAAATTTTGTTTCAGCAAAAATAAGGAGAGGTCTTATATGTATGGGTAAAACTATAAAAATAAGATTATCAGATGACTCAGAAGTGCATTTTAGTCTTAATAAACATATTAGTGGATTAAAAAACCAAAAGAAAAATATTCAAGCTATTTGTAAATCTTTAGAACCACTTATGAATAAATAACCCTTTTGCTTGTGGTGTATGTTTTTAAAGTGAGAATTTTGTAGAGTTGAAAAGTATAGAATAATAATATATTATAGAATTAAGGTAAGATATATAGAGGATAATAGGGATGAATGTAGAATACCTTATAAATCGAATGGTGATTGTCACCAACAATTGATTTGGAGGAATAAAACATGTATAAAAAAACAATCTGGTTACTTTTCAATGTTATAGTCGTAGTAATGGCGGTGGTATTAAAGAATAGTTCTTATTATTTCATATCTATATTATCAAATGCATTTTTATATGATGGATTCCTAGAGGTTTGTAGGAACTTGTTAGAACAAAAAGTTACTTTAAAAGAACTCTATAAGGCATATATTAAATATGAAACTCCGAATCCTGTTGCCTTGAAAATAAGTCTTCAATTGTTTTTTGGTGTAAAGTTTATTGCTGAAACAGTAATAAAGTTTAATTATAAATTTGATATCAATAATTTTAATAAATACCCTGTAGATTGTGCAACCTTTGTGATTGGCGTTTGTCTAATAATCTGTTTGCTTAGGAATGTTAAAAAATTTGATAATTAGACTTGATTTTTTAAATTAGAAATAGAGATAAGCTCAAAAGGCCTGAAAGAATAGTATAATATTCTTTTAGGCCTTTTTAGCTTATTGTGAATAAGAAGAAAATATATGATAATATTAAAGAACCACAAACATTAATAGTTGATTATATGATTGTAATAACAGCGCAAGATGATAAGGAGAATAGATTAAAGGCTTTAAAGCTCGGGGCAAAAGACTTTATATCAAAACCCTTTGATATAGCTGAGGTTAATATTAGAGGAGAAGGTTAAGGAACGAACCAAAGATATTGAAGAATTACAATTGGAACTAATTCAAAGACTACTAAAAGCTACTGAATTTAGGGATAAGGATACTGGAGAACATATTATTAGAATTGGATATTATACTTCTGAGCTTGGCAAATTAATTGGATTAGATGAAGACACCTGCAAAATTTTATCACATGCTAGCATGATGCATGATATTGGGAAGATAGGAATTCCTGATAACATCCTGTTGAAGCCTGGTAAATTGGACCAGGAGGAATGGGTAATAATGAAGACTCATACAACTAAAGGAGCTGAAATCCTAAAGGGTAGTAAATCAGAACTGATAAAAATGGTAGAAGAGATTGCCTTAACTCATCATGAAAAATGGGATGGAACTGGTTACCCAAAGGACTTGAAGGGTGAGGATACTCCCATAGTTGGAAGAATAACTGCTATTTGCGATGTTTTTGATGCATTACTTTCCCGAAGACCTTATAAAAAAGCATGGACAATAGAGGTGGTAATAGAAGAAATGAAGTGTGGTAGCGGTACGCACCTTGATGCTTTTTTGGTTGAAATATTCTTGGATAATATAGAAATCTTTATTAATATTAAAGAAAAGTACAGTTAAAAAACCTATAGGAAGGACTGGTCAAAAATGAAAACAATTAAGTGGGGAATCATAGGCTGCGGAGATGTAACAGAGGTTAAGAGTGGACCTGGCTTTCAAAAGGCAATAAATTCAGAACTAGTTGCGGTAATGAGGCGAAATGGAGAACTTGCAAAAGATTATGCACAAAGACACAATGTGGCAAAATGGTATGATGATGCGGAGAAATTAATTAATGATCCTGAAGTGGATGCTGTTTACATAGCTACTCCACCTGTTTTTCATAAAGAGTATACTTTGAAATGTGCACTAGCAGGTAAACCTGTTTATGTGGAAAAACCAATGGCCATGAGCTATGAAGAGGCAGAAGAAATGGTGGAGGCATGTAAGAATAAGGGTGTACCACTATTCACAGCATATTACAGAAGAAGATTACCTGCTTTTCTTAAAGTTAAAGAGTTGGTGGAAAGTGGAGCAATAGGAGAGGTTCGTTTTGTAAAGGTAACTCTATATAAACCCCCAACAGAAGAGGAAATGAACGCTGAAGCTTTACCTTGGAGGGTTGTTCCAGAAATCTCTGGGGGTGGTATTTTTTTAGATTTAGCCTCACACACTATTGATGTCTTAGAATTTATTCTAGGCCCAATTAAAGATGCAATGGGACACGCATCTAATCAAGCAGGACTATATAGTGCAGAAGATATGGTAAGTGCTAATTTTTATTTTGAATCAGGTGCACATGGAATTGGTGCTTGGTGTTTCTCCGCCTTCGAAGCCTATGATAGGAATGAGATTATTGGAACTAAAGGGAAGATTATTTTCTCTACTTTTGGTTTAGAGCCTGTAGAACTTGCTAATTCACAAGGAACTGTTTTATTTCCTATAAATAATCCTCAGCATGTACATCAACCTTTAATTCAGACTATAGTAAATGAGTTGAATGGAGAAGGTAAATGTCCAAGTACTGGAGAAAGTGGTTCTAGAGTCAATCTTATTATGGATAAAATTTTAGGTAGGATTAAGTAAGGCTCATTTCCCTGGTATCACTACTTTTAGTGGGAAACATCCCTTATACTTGAGGTTTATGGTATAATTAGTAAGCGTACTAACAGCAAGTTAGTATAGAATTGTACATAGGGTCAAGGAAATATTTTAATGATTATATTTAGAATAGGGGGAAATGAGATGGATTTAGATAAACTGAGAATTGATATTTCAAAAAGGGGTAAAAAAGGGCTACATTTTATTATGGCATCTGTAGTTATTTGGTGCGTGGTACTAATTATATGGTTACTACCAATAGAAGATGTTCTGACAAAGAACTTATTAACATTCTGTTTTACGGCTCCACTTGTACCACTTGCATATATGATTTCAAAGCTTATAAAAGCAGAGTTTTCATCAAAGGATAATCCCTTAAATAAATTAGGTATATTGTTTGCCTGCAATCAGTATCTTTATATTTTAATTGTTATGTGGGTTTACCCAACGGTGCCAGAAAAAATGGTAATGGTTTTGGCCGTTATCTTCGGAGCTCATTTGCTTCCTTTTGGATGGTTATATCAATCAAAGGCTTATTACGTAATGTCGGTACTTATATCGGTAACTACACTAATAACGGGAATTATGTTTAATGCGATTGCAGTTTCAATAGTAATGATATTATTTGAAATAATCTTTTCTATATGGTTAATGGTTGAGAATAAATCTTTAAATACATTATAAGAAAAGGAGTGATTAAATGCCTATTACTAAAGATATTAAAGTTGGAATCGGCTTTGCCACTGGGAGAAAGAGTTTTCAAACAGTTCTGAGAACCAATATACATAACTGGAAGGATTCCGGTTTGGTGGAAAATGAAAGAATCAGTTTAAACTTATTTGTGGCCTACGATCTTTATTATAATAAAACCAAAAAGAAGGATTACACAGATGTAAATCCAGAACTAGCTGAGCAGATTGATAGCAGCAAATTTATTGGAGGTACAGATATAAAGGAAGAGATAGACTACTTAATTGGAGAGAATGTTATCAATATTGATGAGGCTGGAATGATTTTTGGTAAGGGGTACGCAGCTAAGCGTAATTCTGTAATGTATTATGCTATAAAAAACAAAATGGATTATCTGATTTTTATGGATGATGACGAATATCCCATGGCAGTGACCAATACACGGAAAACTGCAATTTGGGGAGGACAGCATGTCCTGCTAACCCATCTTAAATACATCATGTTAGCAGACATTACTCACGGGCATCACTGCGGGTATGTATCGCCTATTCCCTATATAGAATTTAATGATACAATGACAGAAGGGGATTTTCGTTCTTTTATTGAGGCTATTAGCAATGATATAATTAACTGGGATACCTTAAAAAAGGTTATGCTAAACGGAGGAGTAACCTACGCTGATACAAATATATTGGTTAGTGATGAAGCTATAGATGTGGTAGAGACAAACCATGCTAAATTTATCTCCGGTGCTAACTTGTGTATTAACCTTAAAAATACTCATCGTATTTTTCCCTTTTACAATCCACCGGGAGCTAGAGGTGAAGACACCTTTTTAAGCACTTGCTTAAGTGAAAGAAAAGTTTTGCGTGTACCCTGCTACACATTTCATGATGGATTTTCTACTTATAATTGTCTTTTAGAAGGGGTCCTCCCAATTCGATTAAAGTTTATCAAGGCTGATAACGAAAAAATTACAAATCGCTTTTACAAGGCATGCATAGGTTGGATTAGATATAAGCCATTATTACTTTATATTACAAATCCAGATCATTATGAAGAAAAAATTGAGGAAATGCGGCAACAACTTAAAGAGACCTTGCCAAAAATCTGTGCTTATTTTGAGGAACCAAATTTTATTAAGGTGTTATCTGAATTGGAGAAATACCATAAGAATGTTAAAAAACATTACGATGAATTCCTTGAAACACAGCGCGTTTGGGCAAAAATAATGGAACACTTTAAAGGGGTATAGTTTATGTATCACAGTGAGATAGAGGAAATATTTTGTTTAACTGAGGATAAGAGATATAAATATTTTTTGAACATGGTAGGGGAAGCTGAGCAAATATGGGGGCTAAAAGCTAAGGATAGTTGGGTAACTATAAAGGATTTAGAGAATAATATAACAATGCCCATCTGGCCATGTTATGACTTCGCAAATTACTGCAAGGAAAACCAATGGAAGGAAGCAGTACCTGAAAGTATAGATCTATTCGAGTTTTTAGAATACTGGCTTTTAGGAATGAAAAGAGATGGCTGCAGAGTGCTAATATTTGGCGATACACAAGGTGGGGGAACCTCTATTGATGCAGAGAAACTAAAGGCTGATATAGAGGAACATGTTGAGGAGGCTCAGCATAATTAATTAAAAAAATCAAAAGAATCTAGCTGTACCAATGTGGTGCAGCTATTTAATATATAAAGGAGAATGGAATGCGGGAGAATAAGTTATTAATTATACTTGAGAAGTATATGCCTTTTAAGAATAATACTCTGGAGATGATAAGGCATGATTATGAAAATACCGTAGACAAATTCAGAAATTATAAATTAATAAGTAAATTTTTTAGAATGAATAAAAAAGAAGAATACACCTTAGACGATGGAACTTGGAATGATTTGGACATGGATAGCGTTTATGCAAAACTAGATAGAACCTACAGTAGCCCGGGGGAGGAAATACTATATTCTATGCTGAGAAATCCACTTATAGAAGAGCAGGAGCTAATGCGTAGAGATAAGTTAATAGGAGTTTTTAAAAGTAATGAAAAGTTAAGAGAAAAACTCCAACGCATATTTTATAACTTAAATTTTTAATATAGTGTCTTCAATAAGCCCTAAGGATGATTTAAACCAGGGGAAAAGTTTATATTTGGCGGAAGTAGAATCAATTTTAAGAATAATTAAGGCTTTGGAAAAGAAAAGACCAGTATTTTGTCCTATAGATGAGCTATTTAGAGGGACAAATCCTATAGAAAGAATTTCAACATCAGCAGAGATATTAAGATATCTTAATAAACATAAAACTATCTCTATTGTGGCAACCCATGATAGGGAATTAGTTAACATTCTAAGGGAAGAGTATCTCTCCTGTATCTTTTATGCTAGTTACTTAAATTGTTTTTAATTGTAGGAAGGACATCGCTTGCCTTACCCTTAACTTGTAAAACCATAGCAAATATACCTATACTAGCAATAAAAAGACCCATTAACATATCAGATTTAACCGTATCCATAAGCTCCTGGTTATCTAGTATGAATTCAAGAGTAGCGGAATCAATAGGTATATTGTGTTGTACCAGTTGAATAATTAAAGTAGTTATGTTAGCAATAACAACTGAAATAAGTGAAACTAAGGCTACTATCCATCTCGTCAATACCCCTGTCTTACCCTTAAACAAGGTGTATCCCTTTAAAGCACCTAAAGTAATAAAAAAAGCTAAAAGGACCATGATTCTTTCTAAAAATACCTGAGCAAGGATCCAAGGTAGGCTACATACCAATGCACCCAAAAGTGCACCAATACTACCTAAAAAGTAGTTTTTACTTTCCACACTATATTCTCTAACGGCTTGCTCCAGTTCTTTTGTAGCCTCAAAATAGCAGCTGTCATGAGAGTGGAAGCAAACGCTATCAATATATGTTTTTTCTAAGGCATCTTCTTTTTTACAAAAAACACAACAATTTTTATCCTTAAAATTTATATTTTTAAGAATGTCAGTAATACTCTGTAAGGTATTATCAATATGTTTTACTTTAGCGCCCATAAGACCCTCGGTAAATTTAAAATATAAGGTGTCATCAGAAAATCCAAAGGCTAATAACTTAAACATCTTTTTGTTTTCATTAAGAGAATTTAATATAGCTTGCTTATCCATCTCTTCCATTGAGATTAGAGGTATAAAAAAGCATTTAGAATTTGAGATGCTCATTAAAGTTATAAGGTAGCCATCGATCTCACCATAGGCACAATTCTTTGAAATAGTCCAATTTTTTTCCTTTGAAAACTTTTTAACATTATAGTTTGCCATTTAATCACCCCATTTTAAGATATTCAACATAAATTTTAAAAATCCTTCACGTTTCTATTTAAGGAAAAAAATAATACCCCAAGTCACCCTGGGGTATTAATACATTTGCACTTTATTTTCTAAGGAAAAAGCTGAATTTATCCAATTTTGTGGTTGGAATAGATAAATTTCTTTTATGTAGTATAGTACCAAATTCTTCAACTTGCCCATCACAGACAAAGGCATAGTCAGTTTTACCCTCTTCTACCCAACCCATAAAGATATAGGTATGTGAAGGAACACCATGTTTCTCTGGCATATCGGTAGTGAAACATATATCTCCCTTTTGTAGTTTGGTGTAGTCAGTGTCCTTTTTCCAGTCCATGGAGGTTAAAGCCTTCATGAATTTCTCAACACTAGTGGTGCTATCAGGGATAGCAACGGTATTTAATCTCAAAATTTCTGATAAGAGATATACAGTAACACCCTTTTGACTTCCTTTGTTTAAAGCAACTGCTTTTTGTAAGACTGAGGTTCTATTTGCTTCTATATCTAAAAATTCAAAAACTTTAGTTTGTATTTCAATAGGTTTAACTTCAACAGGTTTAGTGGTTGAGTTATCAACAGTATCTTTTGGAATAGTATCCTTTGAAATAGCATCTTTTGTAGGTGCTTTACTTATAGCTACATCTGTTTTGGGTCTTAAAAAAGTAATGTTCATTATTATAGATATCATAATTACAGATGCTATTGCTATGGCAAGTCCCGAAGCAACTATATTATTCTTAAATTTGTTCTTGTCCGCTAAATCATACATCTCTTTTATGTACTTTGCATCATCTTCAGGTTCATCTTTTAGCTTTACAACTTTATCAATTTCTTTATTTGTTAATTTATTTTTATTCATAGTTTACTGCTCAAAAAATATAGGTAGACATAATGGTATTTAACCTATATCTTATAAGCACCTCCTTTTATTTTAGTTTATATTACATTAAAACATTAATTCTAATAACTTTTATTTTATTTAAGAAAGTTTGCCAAATTATTCACATCACCTACTTTTTTTACACCATAATTATAACATAAGAAGAGATATTTTAGTACTACTTGTATTGATTTAAAATAATTTGCCATCTCTTGTTTTAATATGAAATTCCTCCATAAATACAGTATGTCCAATACTAACGGTTATTATTACAATGCCTGCTGAACTTTTATACTATATTTATAATTAAGGAAATATAATAAAAGTGAAGTAAGGAAGTAATGGTAAATAAAGACATAACATGGTATAATATTATAAGAAAAATATAATGTTATGAAATAAAACTTTATAGTAATTGGAGGAGTTTTGTTATGGAAAAAAGACTTTACAAATCTTCAACAGATAAAATGCTAGAGGGTGTATGTGGAGGCGTAGCTGAATATTTTGAGGTGGATTCCACTTTGGTAAGAATTGGCTATGCAGCTATGATTATTTTCGCAGGCACTGGAATACTTTTATATATAATTTGCGCAATAGTTATGCCTGTTAGACCAAGGTAATAATTAAGGAAAAAATAGAAAATAGGTTTCTTTATAACCTAAAGAAATCAATAAAATAGCTGTGCCAATTTTGGTGCAGCTATTTTATTAATAAATCATAAAAGAAAGGTTGGAAAAGAAATGAAAATTTATAACAAGTTAGTGAGGGATTTAATCCCACAGGTTATTGCTAATAGTGGAAGACAATTTAGTGCTCATTGGGCATCAAAGGAGCAGTTTCCAAAACTATTAGAAGAAAAACTTATGGAAGAAGTTAATGAGTATTTGGAGGATAAGAATTTAGAGGAATTAGCGGATGTACTGGAGGTATTGGTGGCATTAGCTGGGACCCTTGGGTACGCAGAAGAGGAACTATTTGAGAAACGAAAGCAGAAGAAAGAGGAACGTGGGGGCTTTAGTGAGGGGATTGTGCTGGAGAAGACTTGGGAATAGGGTAAAAGGTAGTTGCAGAGGGTACCCCTGAACAGGTAGCTAAAGTTGAAGCCTCCTATACTGGGAACCTTCTGCGAACAGTTCTTTAGGGGGCCAAGTATACATCTAATTGGCTCACCTAGGTAGGTTTATTTTCTGAAAGTACTTTGCGAATTTTGTCCTTTAAGAATTGGCTTTGATAAACGGTTTTGGTATCAAAGTTACAGCTGTCAATTAAGGATATAAAAGTAAGGGCTTTATTCTTTTTTAATAAGCTGGCAACAGCTCTATCTATTTTATGATCTATTAGCTGCGTTTCTTTATAATATTTAATTTTTTGTAATATATAAGTTCTTAATTGAGGGTTTCGTTTTATTACAAGATTAGTAACGCCAGCTTTTTCAGCAACAGTTGCAAAAACTAATCTTTGATTTTTTAAAATAATAGCCTCAATAATCAATAAAATATCAATTTCGTATTCTTCAACCTTTTTATATTGAATACCTTCGTTAATTTTACAATTCTCCATGCTATTTCCCCTTTTTAGACAATATCTATACAATAATAATATACTGTTAAGCGGATAATGTAAATTGTTCTTTAATTATATTAACATCATTCTAACCATTTGTCACAATGGATACCAAGAGCAGTTATCATAGCGGTGGGGGAAAAGGTGTACCATCAGCATGAGTCTATGGATTATAACATAAATATCAGTTTACATACAATGTAATTTTAAGCGTTTTATGGTATAATTGTAGAGTGCAATTATTAATTCTAAAGATAAATAATAAGATTCATATGCAGTTAAGAATTAGCGTGAGGTGAAGATTATGAAAAATAAAGAATATGATGAATTTGGTCCTTGGGTTCTAGAAATTAATCACATAGAGGATGTACCTAAGTTATTTAAACCACACTGTTTAGAAATTGAGAATGTTTTACTATTACTTAAAATACCAAGAAATATAGAAAGGCGAAATGCCAATCCAGATATGAATCTCTACGATTATGTACTTGCCGTTTATGAGGATCATTTATTAATTTTAAAAAGAGAGTCTGATGCTGTAGAAATTATAGAAATTAAATTTAAGGATATAATCGCAATTAGAAATAGCATGGACCTTTTAAATGGAGTTGTTACCTTATATCTTTGTGAAAAAATAATCTCCTTTAATTACAGTACTGTTTCTATTGATATAATCAAAAAGTTCTTAAAGTTAATCCGTGAGAGATTCACAGGAAATAGAAAGTTCATCATTAAGAATGCTCTAGATAATATTTTAACTAAGGATATTGATGAGCTTTACCATAATATCTTAGAGGATTTTCAAAAAGCTAAGGATGAATTTAAGGTTTTAGCTGTTCAACCCACGATAAAAGCGATTCCTTTTTATACAAGTAGAATTAAAAAAATTCTGGGTTTATTCAACATCTTTAGAAGAAACTCTCTTCAAAATATAATGTTTCTTACAAATGAAAAGGAATTATTAATAGTTACAAGAGGGAAGACTTTTAGGAGACCTAAGGCAGCCTTTTATAGTTATGATTTAACCTATATTCCTATTGGTAGAATTACAAACCTTAGATATGATGCTAATGATGAATATAAAAATATATCTCCTTTTTTTATTGAGACTGGAGATCATATTTTCCAATATTATTTTGAGGAAAGTAATAACCAAGGGGATTATTTAAGACAGTTGCTACAACTGTAGTATTTATTATAAACATATGTAATAAGGGGAGGTTTTTTTATGAATGAAATGATAATAAAAGGTAAGGTGCCATTTTCACCTAAAGAGGCTAATTACCAAGAGGAGAGACTTGAGGTTCTAAATAAACATTTTTTAGAAATGGTTGAAAAAAAGGAGTTAGTTTCAGGAAGTTATTGCCTTTCTCGCAATAACAAGGTTTTTGCAGATACGGGTATAGGAAACTTATCCTTTGAGGAAAAAGATGAAAGAGTATTTGCTCCAGATACTATTTTTAGAATAGCATCTATTACTAAACTTTTCACTGCAATATCCATTCTAAAGTTAGTTGAAGACGGCAAACTGAGAGTAAATCAATTTGTTGGAGAATTTATAGAAGAATTTAATACACCACCCTACAATACCATTACTATTGTTCATTTATTAACACATACTTCTGGCCTTATATCAGATGAGGGAGTTCATGAGGATAAGTATTATCAGAACTGGTGGAAATTAGTTGAAGATAATAATGCGGACAAGTGGATGGAAGCAATATTAAAAAAGGGCCTTCAAAGAATGCCTGGTAAGGAATGGTCTTACTCTACTGTGGGGTATATGATTTTAGGTGAGATTATTACTAGGGTAAGTGGTATGTTTTGTAATGATTATATCGAAAAATATATTGTAGAGCCCTGTGAGATGACGGATACCTGCTTTGGAATGAAAGTTGAATTTGCCCATAGATATAATTTTAGGACACCCTGGATGGCAGGAGATATTAAGAAATTTATGGCAGGAGAAGAAAAAAGTAATGGCTGGGAACTGATTCCTTCAACTGGTGGCGGGTTGTATTCAACCTCTAGAGATTTAATTAAGTTTGGAAATATGATTATAAATAATGGGTGCCATAACGGTAAACGTATTGTAGGACGTAAAGCTTTAGAGGCTATGCAGAGAATACATACAAGCCCGGAAGTAAAGGACTATTGCTGGGGCGCACAGGGGTCCTATCATGCTTATGGTTTAGGATCAGAGATCTTTCAAGCAAGTAATGAAGAACAATTTGTTACTCCAGGATTACTATCCCATGAAGGCTTTGGTGGATGTTGTATTATGATAGATGTAAAAGAGAAATTCGTGGCTGTTTGGGTACCTCAATTTTATGAGGGACAGTGGTATGCTCATGCCTTTAGAAATGTAGCATCTATTATGTGGTCTGGGTTGGAGTGAAAATATTTATAATATGACATGCAGTTGTCAAATTATAAATGCTATACTTTTCTCATTATAAAATTAACTTTGAGGGAGGTAAGACAAAATGAATATTATAAATGTTGATAATAGTAATATTGATACTGAACATATTTGTTGTGCCATCGCGGATAAAAAAGGTGAACATTGTGTTTCCTCTAAAAAAATCTGGCTGAAAGAGTGCTATAATGATGGACTTATATTTAAAAAACTGGATGTGCGAGGTAAAGTTTTTATTGAATTCATACCTGGTGAAAATGCTTGGTGCCCAATTATAGCTGAGAAATATATGTTTATAAACTGTTTTTGGGTTTCGGGACAATTCAAAGGGCAAGGTTATGCAAATAAGCTTTTAGAAGAATGTATCAGCGCTGCAAAGTTACAGGGGAAAAAAGGTCTTGTGATTCTTTCCTCAAAAAAGAAGATGCCTTTCTTATCAGACCCCAAATACCTAAAACATAAAGGCTTCCAAGTATGCGATATTGCAGAACCATATTTTGAGCTGTTATATCTTCCTTTTGAAATAGGTTTAGAAAAGCCAAGATTCAAAGAGTGTTGTAAAAAAGGTGTAACTGATAAGAAAGGTATGGTTTTATATTATTCAAATCAATGCCCACACACTGAAAAATATGCTCCTATGATTACTGAAATTGCAAAGAAAAGAGGTATTGACTTTACTTTGTTAAAGTATAAAACAAAAGAGCAGGCACAGAATGCACCTTCACCCTTTACAACCTACAGCTTCTTTTATGAAGGAGAGTTTGTAACCAATGAAATATTATCGGATAATAAGTTTATAAAGTTCCTTGATGAAAAGGATTGACAAGGGGACGGGGTTATTGACAACTAATCCTGAAAAGCATAAAGCAATAGAATAAGGGGGTGTCTCAAAATGATTGAAAAATCATTTTACGAGATTCCCTTTTTTCTTTAATAAATTAAAGAAAATCACTAAAAAATCAACTTATTTTCACTTGGTTTTTAGAGATCTTTTGTTTTATAGGATGACAAAAAGAAGATCGTTAAATCTCCAATTTTTAATGTTTTATTTTAGGATACTTTTATTTCATGCAGTAAACTACCACATCTATCTTGCTGAATCTTATTATGAAACTTATTTATGTTATATCCAAAACATAAAAGTGTGAATTCAGTTTTTACATTCTCTTTTCCTCTTGTTAAAAACCTTCTAAAGCCATGATCTTCTTTTAAAACTCCAAATGCACCTTCAACCTGAATTGATCTATTTGTTCTTAATAGGATTCCTTCTGAACTTGTTATATTTTCTAATGATTTTAATCTCTTCTTTATAAAATTCTTAGATACGTTCATTCTTTTATTGCCTTTAGCTTTTGTACATTTTGACTTATGTTGGCATTGATCACAATCTTCGCATTCATAAACTGTTATTTCAGACTCATATCCAGACTTTGATTTTCTAATTGTTTTGCCGATAGGCTTTAGTTTATTATTATTATGGCAAGTATATTCATCTTTTTCTTCATCATAAGCCATGTTTTCCCGTTTTCCTATAATGTTTTTAAAACTTCTTTTTTTCGTAATTTCATAGGTTTGAGGTTTTATAAATGTAGCCTGCTCATTTTTTTCTAAATACATATAATTTTCTTCACTTTCGTATCCAGCGTCAGCTATTACGTTATCAAATCTTTCTATTAAATTGTCACTAAGTTTTTCTAAAAACGGAATAAAGGTTAACTGATCTGATCTTTCGCTAGAGATATCTAGACCAACAATATATTCGCCTTCAACCCCAATTTGCATATTATAGCCCGGTTTTAATTGTGAATTTCGCATGTGGTCCTCTTTCATATGCATAAACGTGGCATCTTTATCAGTTTTGGAAAAGCTATTTCTACCATCAAAAATCTTGTTATAATCATCATATTTTTTTTGCCTTTCTATAAAATCTGAAAGACTTTCTATAACCCTCTGAATTTTAGTTTTTCTTTTACCTTTTCCATTCACAAACTCTATATTTTGTTGTTCTTTAATTTCTTTTAAAAAGGCTAAAATTTCTTGAAGATACTCTACCTCAGCCTTTGGCTCTGAAATGATATATTCTTTGTGAAAATCAGTATTTATTTCTTCTATAATCTTTTTGATTTTTTCATGAAGCTTCGCTTGAAATTTATCTGTGGTTTTCTTCCAAACAAAGGTGTATTTATTAGCATTAGCTTCGATTTTTGTTCCATCAATAAATATATTCTTAAACTGAATTTCGCCCCAATCCTTTAGTTTATTAACTAGCTGATTAAATAAATCATCAACAATTCCAATAAGTCGTTCAGTTCTAAATCTAGCTATGGTATTATGATCAGGGGCCTGCCGGCCTTTTAAAAGCCACATGAAATTGATATCTCGTTTACAAGCTAGCTCTATCTTTCTACTTGAATAAATGTCATTCATATATGCATAAATTAGTACTTTAAATAGAATCTCCGGTTCAACTACTGGATTTCTTCCTTGTGAAGAGTACGCCATAATTAGTTTTGTATAATCTAATTCCTCCATTATTTGGCTTAGTAGTCGTACTGAATCATCTTCAGGTATCAAAATTCCTGTTTCCACAGGAAAAACTAATTGATAAACCTTGCAACTATTGCTATAATCTTTTTGTATAGTTTTGTTTTTTTGCATGAACAAATTATGCGCTAAAAAGTGAATTCTTATGAGTTCACTTTTGTTTTTTTACAAAAAAAGAAGAGCCGTCTCGCTCTAGAAATTACTTTCTATTTTGAGACGGCCCCTTTT
>JACMJL010000066.1 GCA_014380625.1 Clostridiaceae bacterium | reverse complement strand
ATACACACTTCCATAAATCAAACCCTCTCTTATGAATTTTAATTCTATTAACTAAAGGATAATTTTCCATCTTTATTTTGCCTCCTCAAAGTTTTCTATAAGCCATTCCTCATATTGATTTTTATAATATTCATTAACATCATCCCATATCAGTTTTGAAGGTGAAAGACTATGTAAGTACTTTTTATAATGTGCAATTGAATTAAAGTTTTTAGATTGCAACAGCCACTTGTTATAGGTAGGTTTTTTGTACATTTTTTTAATACCTCCTTATTAACTCTATACTAGTAGTATTGCCATTTTCACGGTATTTTAAACACTGAAATGTAATAAAAAAATTACATTTTAATGTTTGAAAATATCCATATTGGCAATAATATAAATAGAACAAATAGCTTAATCTTAAGGAGATGTTATCAATGACATGTATTGAAAGAATTAAAAAAGCTTATGACATAAATGTTATGACAAACGGGTTTTTAGCAATAGCTACTAAGGGTCAGTTTCCTACAAAATTAGTGCTACCGTCAAAAAATTGCAGATTATATTTTATGTTTGGTGAAGAGTTTAAAAAAACTACCATTGATGAATTAATTCTTAAAAGAAAAGCAATTAAAATTACAGCACTAAACCTATATAGAATAATACTTGAAGAAAAAGAATTTATTAAAAGTATTAAAGCCTATGACAAATTTAAATTTAAAGGACACCAGGCAGTTTAGCCTGGTTTGGTGATTACATGAAAAGAGAAAAACCCAAAAAGGTAAAAGGAGAAATGAAGCAAGTACATTTCGATATGGATATTAAGATGTTTTTAAAGTTTGAAAAAAAAGTATATGCAAAAGGGTTAACAATATCAGAATATTTTAGAAACAAAGTTGCTGAAGAGATGAAAAAATGATTAAGTATAAGGATCAATTAACGATATGGAATGAGCCCTACAAAGCCTTTACACTAAAGCTAAGCTTTTTTATTCCTTAGAAATATATTGTATCGATTATAATTTCACTTTACCAGAAACTATAGCATACCTGGATTCTGAAGCCTAAACCCTGCGTTTTTGGACAATATACTGAGAAAATGTGAGGATATCAAACTATCTATTGCCTACCCCTCATCCTCGCCTAAAATAATAGCATTGTCCAAAATATTATATGTCAATAGGTTATACTCCAGAGCCTAACTGCATTGACATATAATAAGCCCTAATAAGATATTGTTAAACCCAAAGGACTTTCTAATTCCCAGCCTATTTAAAATAAATATTTTTATGAACGTATGACGGCTCAATAATTATAACTTATATAAAGATGAATATATTGTTATTTAGGTTTTTATGATAACGTAAGTCTTTTAATAGCGGGTGGACTAGCTCCTTGACTGAAGTAATGTGCGGCTATCGCAGGTACGAGGACAGCGGCTAAATGAATGAAGTGAAGGAGCTAGTCTACCCCTGCCCTCAGAGAATAACAGAAGGGTAAAAACTCGAGGATTACTATTTCTTAAGTGAAGAATTGTGGACCCTTTATTCAGGCTTCAGAGGCAAAAGCATTTCTGCACTCTCTAAATAGATATAAGTTAAGGTTACGATAGGGTGGACAAGTTTGTTTTGGAATTCGTTTTTAAATTCCTAAAAGAAACTTGTCCACCCTTCTTTCTAACGGATAGTACTCTTGAACTCTAAATGTCACTAAATTAATTAATTGAACTAAACCGCTAAAGACGGTGGCTGGTACGTGCCAATATAAACTTTAGTTAAAAATATAAAGAGGAATTCTTTT
>JACMJL010000065.1 GCA_014380625.1 Clostridiaceae bacterium | reverse complement strand
AGGGCGGGCGGTTCAGATTTTATCGAATTTGCGCCTTTTATATATTTTTATCTTACGTAGAACAATGGAAATATACTGTGGTGGGTGGGTGGTGGAACAGGCTGTATCCATTGCCCCAGAGGAATACCCCAGCAAACTAACGGTTATAAATCTCTTAGACTAAATAAAACTTACTTTCGGATCAGAATTCATGCCATCGGGTACCCAGAAAAAGGGCATGCTAAAACCGCGAAACTCTTATGATCTAGCTGGTTGAGGGACGAAAACAGATAGATCATTAGAGTTACTCGGTAGGAGCTTGTACTTTTCAGGGTGATGGGAGCCGTAGATTCTCTTAGGTATTGGTTGAGGGACGAGACCAGGACCTTAGAGAATATAGGTACATGACCAAAGAAGCTTGACCTTTAGAAATTCCTATATCGGTAGCAATAAATAGACTTACTCTATCTAATTTTAACTATTGAAATCATTCTTCAAATTATGTAACAAATACAACACTTTCCGTGGTATTAATTATGAACTGCGAGACAAAGTAATCTCTTTATGTACTCCTCATCTAGGTTACCCCTCTTTAAAAATGAATGAACTTTATATAATTTTCCGTTTAAAAACGCAATAGTACAAGCCTTTTGATACCGATGCTTTATCAGGTGTCAAAAAAGGCTTGTACTATTGTGACTCCAGAGAACTCCCCTGAAGAAAGTGGACCAGCTTTTGACCAATGGATTATGTTTAATTTTAGAATTTTTAACTTGGTGAAATGCTAGTCCACTTTCCACCAAGACCTTATAGAAATACAAAGGGCTCGCTCCTATATTTTTCTGTTTTGGACAAGTCATTAATAGCTGAGGTAGGAAGCTTTTAATGGCTTGTATCAAAGCTTCCTATTTGGTATTTCTACAGAGCCTTACATGCAAAAAGCTGGTCTAAGGGCGCAGCATCCTTTTTCGTTCAAAAGACTTGCACAGGCTACTTACCACTTCTATTTGTTGACTAATGCTATTTCTTGGGTGCTTTTAATGGTAGCATTAAAGCTTTCTTTTAAGGTGGTTAGTGGCAGGGGCAAGGCTTCCTTATCTCCAGCAATTATTGATAATAGCAATTTAATTAAAACTTTTATCGTTTCATAGAAATCTATTTTTACCTATGCTCATTCAAATCTTTTATCACATCTTTGACTTGTTTAATGAAATACTTCATCAATATGACTTTTATATATTTATATTAGCATAGTGATTCCAAGTACTATGTACCACCACTTTCTAGTGCTCATCATTAGTCTGACAAGTATTACAGAAAGTGCCTGCTAAATTATTAGTTAATTTAGACACAATTGAATTCAGAGTAAGGTGTATAAAAAAAGTCAGTGTAACTATCTATCAATAAAGATAATGGTACACTGACTTTATCTAACTATTTTGATTGGGTTTTATAATTCTTAAATCCACCTGACAAATTATAAACCTTCTTAAATTTATTATTTATCAATATATTCTGCACTGCATTTCCAGTTACTCCTTTATTACAATAAGTAACCGTAATCTGTTCTTTATCAAAGTTCTCTAAATCTTTACGGATTTTATCTTGAGGAATATTTTCTGCTTCCTCTACATGACCTACCTCATATTGCTTAGTAACCCTTGTATCTATTACTTTAATTTTTTCTCCATTTTCTATTCTTGTTTTTAGTTCTTCAGGAGTTATGAGTTCTCTTCCTTTATTTATAGCATTATCAAGAATCATACCTGTATACATTACTGGATCTTTTGTTGTTGAGAAAGGTGGGGCATAGGCTAAATCAAGATGAAATAAATCCTCTACCTTAGCACCAAAGGTTATTGCAGTTGCAAAAACATCAATTCTTTTATCAACTCCACTTGTACCAACAATCTGTACTCCTAATAGTTTGCCTGTATTTTTATCTGCTACAGCTTTTATAGTCATCTCTTCACCACCATAATAAACGGCCTTATCAGGTTTTATATTATAGCAAATAACTACCCCATAACCTTCCTTTATAGCTTCTTTTTCACTTAAGCCAGTGTAAGCAACTACTAAATCAAAAACCTTAAAGATCCCAGTTCCTAGTATTCCTCTAAACTCAAGACTTCCACCAGTTATTGAATCTCCCACTATTCTGCCTGTTTTATTTGCAGTGGAACCTAATGGCCTGTATATGTTCTTTCCTGTTATAAGTGAATAACTTTCTGCACAGTCTCCACAGGCATATATATAATCAAAATTTGTTTGCATTTTACTATTAGCTTTAATTGCTCCAGTTGCTCCAAGTTCAATTCCAGCATTTTGAGCAATTTCAATATTAGGTCTAATTCCTACAGCCATAATTACAAAATCTGTTTCTATTATCTTGCCACTGCTTAATACTACTTTAGTATTTGGTAATTCACCTTCTATAGCTGCTACACTGTCACCTAATACAAGATTAACTCCTTTTTTGCCCAAATATTCTTCAATGTATATGGTCATATCTTTATCCAGTGGCGGCATAACTTGAAGAGCAAGTTCTACTACAGTAACATCAATCCCTAAAGCCTTTAGATTTTCAGTCATTTCAAGTCCAATAAACCCTGAACCTACTATTACTGTCTTCTTTGGATTATTTTCATTTATAAAAGTTTTTATCCTATCTGCACTTTGAACATTTCTTAAGTACAATACATTTTCTCTATTAACACCTGGTATATTAGGAATTACCGATCTAGCACCAGTTGAAATAACAAGTTTATCAAAATCCTGAATAAAAACTTCTTCAGTTATTAAGTTCTTTACAGTTAGCTTTTTTCCAACAGCATCTATATCTATAATTTCATGTTCAGTAAAAACATCCACATTATATTTTTTCTTAAAAAATGCAGCATTTCTTGGAACAAGTTCAATTCTATCTTTTACTTTTTTTCCAATATAATAAGGAAGTCCGCAACCTGAATATGAAATATCCTTGTCTTTATCAAAAATAATTATTTCAGCCTCTTCATTGTTTCTTCTTGCTTTTGCAGCAGCTGAGGTTCCTCCTGCTACTGCACCTATAATTACTATTTTCATCACTTTTCCTCCCTTATTTTTATTAAACAAATTATTCATGAATATATTTATATACAACAGTAGCGACAATTCCTCCAAGTATAGTTGCAATAATATATATCCATAAATTATTTATATTTCCTGATACTATTGCTGGTCCTATACTTCTTGCTGGATTCATAGATGCTCCAGATATTGGTCCACCGAACATTGCCTCAAGAGCAACAGCTGCGCCAATAGCAATCCCTGAAAAAGACTTTATCGCTTTCCCATGAACAGCTGACCCCATAATTACTAATACTAATAAAAATGTCAGTATAAATTCCAAAACAAAAGCTTGTTGCCAGGAGTTTTTGGGGAGTGTAGCACCAAGATTCGCGATGTTTCCAAACATAAAAAGAAGCCCACTACTAGCTGCTACCGCACCTAATATCTGTGCAGTTATATACTTTATACTATCCTTAATAGTAAAGTCTCCATATACGAGAAAGCTTATAGTAACTACTGGATTTAAATGCGCACCTGAAATATGTCCCAAAGTATAAATAAGAGCCATAACTATAAGCCCAAATACCAAAGAAACTCCAATATGTGTTAAACTTCCTGTTATCTCATTAACAATAATAGCTCCAGTGCCTACAAACACTAAAAAAAATGTACCTAAAAATTCTGCTATAATTTGTTTCTTCACGTTTTTCCTCCCAAAGGTTAGTTACAGTAATTGAACTACACTCTTTTAAATCTGAATTAGTTCCAATATACTTACCTTCTCTCTTTTCATATGTTCTTATTCCTATATAATAGTATTTCCATGAAATTTTTATGAGTTAATCTAAATTGCAGGTACTCCTCATAATTTCATAAATTTCAACTTTAACTTTATCTGGCAATTCTACGAACGCTATTATATATTTATCTTAATTTTTTAAAGAGATGGTACCTTTTTGGGCAACACCTATTTGTATCATTAATTAATTTCTTTTTTATAACTAAAATATTTTTTTCCCCACCATAGTGCTACATTAACAAGTCCTATCATTACAGGTACTACTATCAGGGTCCTATTACAGCAGTAAATGCCACCTGTGAGTTTATACCAAATACCGCAGAAGCCACTGCTATAGCAAGTTCAAAGTTATTACTAACTGCTGTAAAAGATAAGCTCACTGTTTTAGAATAGTCTATACCAGCTTTATAGCTCATAAAGAATGAAACTGAAAACATTATGACGAAGTATATAATTAAAGGTATTTCTATTCTAACTACATCCATTGGTAAATCAATAATATATTTACCTTTAAATGTGAACATAATTACAATATTAAATAATAAGGCTATAAGTGCAGTGGACTTATTTTAGGTATAAACTTTTTGGCATACCATTCTTTTCCCATTTTAGGCTCTAATAATAATCTAGTTAGCATACCCCCAAGAAAAGGAATACCCAAATAAATTGCTACGGATAAGGCTACTTTCCCCATTGAAACATAGATCTCCATTCCTTTAAGTCCAATGGCCTTTGGCAGAACTGTTATAAAGATATAAGCAAAAACCGAGTAGAATACTATTTGAAATAATGAATTAAAGGCAACTAATGCTGCGGCATATTCATTATCTCCATCTGCAAAGCTGTTCCAGACAATAACCATTGCTATACATCTTGCAAGTCCAATAAGTATTAAGCCTACCATTAAAGATGGTTGATCTCTTAAAAATATAACTGCTAAGGCAAACATCAGAACAGGTCCGATAATCCAATTTTGCACTAAGGATAAAGTTAAAACTTTAGGATTTCGAAAAACTTTCCCAAGTTCCATGTAATTAACCTTGGCAAGCGGTGGATACATCATTACTATTAATCCTATAGCTATTGGTATAGATGTAGTTCCTATTGAAATGCTTGATAGCCATTCTGAAAACCCAGGTAAGAAATATCCAAACCCTATTCCTACACCCATTGCAATAAAAATCCATAAGGTTAAAATCTATCGAGAAAGGACAATTTACTTTTTGACACTTAAAAACCTCCTAATATTATTAATTACTTTCAGTACTTAATCACTTTCATTACATTCTTTTAAATCCAAACAAGTTTTTCCACTTGATTTATATTCTTGTAGTCTTTCTTTATCTTTAACATATAAATTTAACTTTGGTAATTCAATTTCTAGAAGCTCTTTAATGAAAGAATATTTTTCAAAAGTGTCTTTATTTATACTATAAAAAATCCACTGTGCATTTTTTTCATAGGTTATTAAAGAAGCATTTTTTAATGTACTTAAATGCCTTGATGCATTCGACTGATTGATATTTAGTAAAACTTCAAGTTCACCCACACACAGTCCACCATGCATAAGTAGATTTAAAATTCTAACCCTAGTTTCTTCACTAAGAGCTTTTAAAATTTGAATTAAGTCCAATATATTTACCTTCTCTCTTTTCATATGATTTTATTCCAATATAACAATATTATGAATAATATATATACTTAATTTCTATATTTTATCTAATTATAGGGTTTTAAAGATGAAATTGAACTTAAAACCCTATTTCTTTTATTCCGTTTACTATTGATAATCTATCTAATTTTTCCATAGGTAAGCTTATGAATAACACTATTCTATTAAAGATCTCATTTCTTGTTTTTCTAAATTCTTTTAATTTTTCTTCATCACTGCCTTGAAATTCGTCAGGGTCAGGCATTCCCCAATGGGCTACGATTGGATCCCCTGGAAAATGCGGGCATTGTTCCTTCATTTTATCGCATAGCGTTATAACAAAATCAAAATTTACATCTAAATATTTTTCTGCTAATTCAGGCATTCCTTCACTTAAATCTACATCGGCTTCCTGCATTACTTTAATAGCAAAACGATTTATATACTCACTAGGTTTAGATCCTGCGCTATATGCTTCAAATCTATCTCCAGCCTTAGAGTTTAAAATTCCTTCAGCCATTTGACTTCTTGCAGAATTCTTTATACATAAAAACAAAACTTTCTTCATAATTTATCCCTCCATAATCTTTATATGGTACCTATTTTAGCATTTTTTAATTAATCTTTATAAAGCTTTGAGTTAAATATGAGTTAATCTAAATTACAAGTGCTCCTCATAATTTCATCAATTTCATTTTTCACTTCATCTGATAATTCCATAAACTCTATTCTATATTTCCCTGTTACCTCTAATTTATCGACTACCTTTCCAATAGCATCTATGTCTATTTCAAATAATACTGAATCAAGACTTATTTTTAAATCAACTATAGCATCTAATT
>JACMJL010000002.1 GCA_014380625.1 Clostridiaceae bacterium | reverse complement strand
TTAAACTATAAATGGAGGAATTGATTATGTTTACAAAAGAGCAAATTGAAACAGCTCATAATAAGGTTAAAAGTGGTGCTGACTTTCCTAAGTATGTTAATGAAATAAAGAATATGGGTATAAGAAGTCATGAGGTCATGCTTTCAGATGGTACTTGGATTTTTAAGGGAGTAGACGAACAGGTTGTTCAATTTAAGAGAGGGCTGGAAAATGTGAACGTCTCAACTAAATCCTCTCAAGAGAAATTTAAACAGATTCTATCCATGCATCAAAAGGGAGAAACGGATTACCCGACATTTTGTATTCAGGCTGGAGAAGCTGGGGTAGAAAAATGGATTTCTGACTTTGAACATATGACTGTGACTTATATAGATTTAAGCGGGAATATTATTGATGTTGAGCCAATCCAAATTGTGTAATAGAATTAGTCAAGAATAATTGCCATAAAAGTTATTTCACATTCTTCTTAAAATCTGTATTAAAGTATATCTTAAATTTAAGGCTTTATTCATTAAAAAGATTTTTTGATAGTGGAAATTTAGAGTGTAGTGGCTACAGACTTCATCTAACAAGATACTCCCATTCGCTACGCACATTTGCCAGCCTAAGATAGGAGCTATCTAAGGCAAGCAAACGTTGGGAGTAAGAGGCGTTATCAGCAATATCCTTAGAGATAATTTTGTGAAGGGAAATTAAAAGTTCTTAGTTTATAAAAGATCGAATCTATATTTTAAAAATTAAATATCTATAAAAATTACAAATGCTTAGTTATGGATATAATTTGAAAATGAGGCTAAGTATGAAATAAGTAAGAAGAAATAAAAGTAAAGATTTTCGCAAAATTAGCCATATTGCATCTGACCACGCGAAGCAACCTTTTGTCATAGTAAGGCTGCCTTTTCAAGTTTTTCTACCGTGTTTAGAACTCCATGCCTGCAAGGCCTTTGTCCTGACGGTAATTCTAAGGAAGCAACAATAGGTCCGAAAAACAGAGGTTAGGCAGCTGTTGTGTCAACGTTGAAGATGATATTGCTATTGTAAGTTTAACAAGGGTGTAGTGTAACCTCCAACTTTAGAAGTATGGTAAAGCAGATAACAAAATGTTGCCATTCGCCTTTGCTGGCGACTTTTTTATGTGGCAATGTGTAAATTTATGGATTATAATCTATATATAGGTTGATTTGTTCAACTTCAAGGCACATTCCTAAACCAAGCGCGTCGCGCTAAAGTTCAGGAACGTCGGCAACAGGAAACGTTATATGCTATTCCTAAGATGTTTTTTTTAGTTTTAAGAAATGAGATACCTCCGTTAGATTTTATAAATGGAATTAATATGGTAAGTTATGGGAGGTTTAGTTGTGAGTTATTCAAATTATTATTTAAAATCAATTGAAAAAGGTGAATTATCTTTCTTGGAAGATATGTTGTTTTATGCAATATATGTAGGAGAGGGAAATTCACTACCCTCAAGAAATATTATATATGACCCTAACTTATACAAATATATTGATAAATGGGATAAAAATAAAGATATTGGGGTTATGGTGGTGGATGAAAAAACAAGTAAAAAATTTGGAGCAGCCTGGCTTCGGTTATTTTGTCAAAATAATAAAGGTTACGGATATATATCTGGTGATATACCAGAGCTAAGTATTGCTATATACCCAGAATACAGAGGAAATGGATTGGGTACTTTACTTATAAACCATTTAATCAATGAGCTACCAGCACACATAAATAGTATATCTTTGAGTGTGGATACACAAAACCCGGCAAAAAGATTATATGAACGCTTAGGATTCAAAGACTATTCCATAAATGATGGAACAGCAATTATGATATTTAATAAATTATAAATAATTACTATATAGGTATTAGTACTAATACCTATATGCATAACAACCTCTAATTTTTTTTATATGCACTAAGCGAAATTTAGTGGTAACGGAACAGCATATAACAAAATGTTGCCGTTCGCCTTGGCTAGAGAGTGTTTTTATAAGGTACCGTCATATACTCAATTATGTTACAAACCAAGAAAATGATAAACCAACGCCAAGGCACATTCCTTCACCAAGCGCAGTCGCGCTAGGCTCAGGAACGTCGGCAACACGAAACGTTATACGTAACTTTGTTAATAAAAAGTAATTGGATAATTTTTTTTGCTTTTAGATTGAATTGCAATTGATTATATATTAATAGTAAGTGAGGAGGAGCCACGTGTGAAAGCAGCAGAATTTAAAAAGTTAATGAAAAATTATTTTGCACCTACACTTCGTAAATATGGATTTAAAGGTTCGGGATTTAATTATATAAAAGCAACAGAAAATCATTATATTTATACGGTACAGATCCAGTCTGATAAATATGGAGAAGGTTGCTGGATAGAATTAGGCGTTACAACAGATTTCTTACCTGATACACTCGGATACACAATTAACCCTAAAAAAGTATCTCCTTTAGATTGCGAGTTTAGAAAGCGTCTAGACCCAACAATAAATGATAGTATGTGGTTATTTGGTGAAACAGAAGATAAAGCAAAACAAAGTATTGTAGAAATGGCACATGAATTTGAACAGACTGGGCTGGTATATTTTAAACAATTTGTTGACTTCCCTAGTCCACTATCCTTGATAACAATTGAAGATATAATAAATGAATCTCCAGTATTAAAGCATTTAGAATCACCTTTAGATTTAAGATTAGCAATGACAGTTGCAAGGGTTCATACGTTTTTAGGCAACAAGAGAGATGCGATTAAGTTCTGTGACTGGGGATTGAATAATATAGGACGTGCAACAGGTTTAATTTCAGTTTTTGAAGAAATTAAACAGCATAACATTGCTTGATGCATTTGTTGTTTCAATAGAATAATCGATTGTCACACTTCTTATAGTGTGAGAAATTTAGTTTTTTAAATAGACGTAGCTCAAAGTGTAGTGGTTAAAGCTACGTATAACAAAAGATTATAGTTCGCTACTGAAGCTGGTTTCTGGAGTAGGTCGTCGCAGCACATTCAAGAACCTAAGCTAGGAGCTAGCTAAGGGTATTTCAGATAACGTCTCTAATCTGAGACGTTATCTGAAATACCCTTAGAGATAATTTTGTGAGGAAAATTAAAAGTTCTTAGTTTATAAAAGATCGAATCTATATTTAAAAATTACATAACCATAAAAATAACAAATTATTAATTCTAGCTATAATTTG
>JACMJL010000064.1 GCA_014380625.1 Clostridiaceae bacterium | reverse complement strand
TGTATCATAGGTAGTCCCATTAACTTTATCAGATATTTTATTATTATTGTTGTTATTATCATAAGTATAGCTTATGGAGTTCCCTTTGGAGTCTGTGGTTTTTACTGATCTGTTAGCTATATCAAATAAATACCTGTAGTTTACTCCATTGACTAAATCATTTTGATAACCAACATTTCCACTGGCATCATACTCGTATGTATATCTCGCGGTTCCATTATATTTCTTTGCCGTAACTCTATCTAAGTTGTCATAATCACTACTTACAATTTGTCCATTTCCGTATGTAGAATTTAAAAGTTTTCCTGTTCTTGCTTGGTAGCTGTTTGTTATTAGGTTCTGGTTTCCTACCGAAACTGCTGTATTATTTCCAAAGGAATCGTAGCTAAAATTGTAGTTAAAGCCATTTTGGGTAATGGCGCTAATTCTGTCATTTTGATAAGTATAACTATTCGTATTAATTTTACTTAAATAATTACCTCTTCCCTTTTGATAACTACTTAATATATCCGCATCTAAAATAGTATTTTTTGAGTACACAAATTGGTCTAATAGTCCATTAATAGAATTTGTACCACCTGTATAACTACCTACAGCTGTGCTAGCACCAGTAAAATCTTTAAAATTAGTTGTACTTCCGGAATAAACTTTATCATTAAGATAAAGTTTACAAATTAATGTACTCCCTATCAATTGCCAATTAAATGCTACAAAATACCACTGGTTGTCATTTACATCATCCGTTGATTGTATTAGTGTTTTCCAGTTGTCTGCAGAGTCCCGTACTGCTAAGTTAAGTTTATTAGCTGCTAAATATAAATGAATAATTTGAGTATTAGCTCCCTCAGAAGTTAATATATATCTTGTAGTACCTGTAGTTTTAGTATTAATCCAAGCAGACATTGTTCCTGAATTCTTAGTCAAACCTAAATTATATAGCAGTTTCTGACCATCTTTTGCTGATAAAACTGATTTTCCATTCTCGTCATTAGAAAACAATGCAGTGCTTACTGTTGGGAGAGTTCCTTTTGTTCCAGTAGTACTACCATTGAGATTAAATACCTCAGAAGTATCAATTGTTGCCACTTTAGATACGCTTGTAAGCCTATCTAAGTTATCATAGGAGTAGTAAGTAGAACTATTTTTAGCATCAGTAACACTATTCAGAGTTCCTTTTACTTCATTATAATTGCTTTTAACAGTATTCCCAGAAGAATCTGTCATGGAAGCTAAATAATTACTACTTGTAGTATATGCTGCGGAAGAATTTATAAATATTGTTGAGTCTCCTACCTTTGAAGTTTTAGGATTTCCACTAGTATCATAGGTAAAGGAATACACAACATTTTCTGCTGAGGTAGCTTTGGTTAAATTATGTTGTTTTAGCGTCGCGTTATTATTATCGTATTCATATTTAAATTGGCTCCCTTTTGCGTCTGTTGATTTAATTAAATCATTTGTTCCATTGTATTCAAAACTAGAATTTTGCGCGGCTACATCTTTTGCTGAAGCTAGGTTTCCTTTTGAATCATAAGTATAGCTATTGCCAAATTCCTCTTTGTATAACCTAAAGCCATCGAAATATGCAGCATTAGCATTATTGTAATAAAGTCCGTATACAGTTATAGATTTATATGCTCTATCCGTTTTTAGCACACTAGATACATACTGCCAATCGCAAGAATCCTGATTGAATGGAACTACTATCCACTGATAATTACCATCTACGCCTTCAACTCCAACATCAAGTGCAAAGTATCTTCCTGAAGTTGTTGGTACCGAGTCAGCTTTCGCCCATCCACCTACCACAAAAGTATCTCCTAAAGCTCCTGAGATATTTAGAGTTTGATATACATTTTTTGACGTATTTGCAACTCCATTAATTTTAAAACTATATTGATCAATATTAGCAGCTGCATAGATAGGGGTTTTACTTAGATCACTAGCTACTAAGCTATCATTACTATCAGAATTTCCACCCTTATTCCAGTAAGAAAAGGAGTTTCCTCTAAAATCAGGGTTTTCTATAAGATTATATCTATTAGTAACTAATCCATCTTCAAGCTGTAAACAATCGAAATATGCTGTTCCCATTTCATTTGCAATTGCAGTTCTTGCTATTACACTGCCTGAGGCTGCATCAGAAGGGATAGTAAAGGTTACCTCATATCTTGCCCAATCATTTGTTCCTGAAACATATTTTGAATATGTCTCAACCCAAGCTCCTATGCTATTTTTATAATGAATTAAAAGATGGGCACCTTTTCCATTGTTGCTCGACACGTTATTTGTTTTAATGTAGCCTGAATAGGTATAGGTCTTTCCCTTATCCAAGGTTAAGCTTTGCTCATAGTAGCTTCTGCTATCGCTGTTAGTCTTTGAAACCATTAACGATCTCTGTCCTAGATATTTTTCACTTGTAATAAATGCACCTGTGCCAGTAGAGGGATTATCATTTCCAAAGCTCCAGTCACTACTAACCTCTGCATTATGATTCTTTATATAATTTACAGTTGTTTTCTGAAGTTTAGAGTCTACATTAGCCTTGTTTTTATTTGGGTCCGTAGTTTGTTCGTTATAGGAAGTATGTGTAGCATTTCCTTGAGAATCTATAGTACTTACAGTATTACCTGAATTATTAAATTGAAAAGTATCCGTTCTTCCCTTAACAACATCCGTAAAAGTATTAACATTATTTCCATAACCAATTTTTATTTCTCCTCCAAGTGTACCGTTTGTATGAGACTCAAGTACACCAAGAACTCTTTGAATTGCTCCAGGAACATATGTATAAGTCACTTGGTATCCATCAAAATTGGTTGCACTCTTAAGAGTATTATTCGCATAATAAGTATATCTAGTCTGTTTTCCATCGGGGTAGGTTATGGTTTCTAGTAGCGTACCATTATAACTAAAGCTTGTCCTTCTTCCACTTGGATCTGTAATGCCTAAAAGCGCTCCATCCACTGTGCTATCTAATTTGGTAACTCTTCCTGCGCCGTCAATCACTAGGCTTAGAACAACTCCATTATAACCAAAAGCCATAGTATTATTATTACTGTCTATTATTTTTAATAATAGACCTCCAGCTGAGAAAAGAATTTTATTATCCTTTTTATCTGTTATGCAATATCCAATATCAACTCCATTATTATATCCAGTTGTTAATGTAAAATTTAATCCTGATTCATCTATATATTTACTTGACGCTGCATCATACCTAAAGTAATGCTGTGTTCCATCTTCATCCACATACTTATAATATTTAACAGTATCTATAGTTGCTGGTAATATTCTCTGACTTATATTAAGTCGCCAACCAGAGCCATATAATGCGGTGGTACTACCTGCAATAGGAGTACATATATTTACAAGTCTATCATTGCTGTTGTATACATGTTTAATCGAAACTGGCATTTTATTCCCACTCATACTTAAATCATCATGTTGAAAAATCAGATTTCCATTATAATCATTAATATAACCAGTTCCAGCTCTATTAACAGGTTGGGAATGGTATGTCCAATAACTTTCTAATCCCGAATTATTAATATAAAACAAGCTAACTTGAGGTCTTAATGATGAGTTTGAGTGATCAGAGGATACAAATTCGTTATATCCCACGGTTTCGTCATTACTTTTAAGCATTAATCCATAATTATTCCCGGTATTATACCAGTCTTTTACAATCCCTGTAACATTCCAAGCACAAGTCCATGAAGTATTACTGTTTACTAGCAGATAATCCTCGATTTTAGAATTAAAACTAGGTGAATAATTCCAAGTTAAATTTAAAGAATCCCAAGGTCCACTAACTTTGTGTGCATTGATTTGTCTTGTTGTAGTATTTGAAGTGTTTAAGATTAAATATAAATTTGCATATGTAACAATATCTCCACTTAAAAGTGTTGGTAAGTCAAATTTTATAAAACTTCTTGTCACTCCAGAGGCAGTTCCCTTACCAATCCCTAATATACTTGCCTGCCTATAGTTGTTAGTTGGAAGGCTTTGGCTAATAAAACCGTCCTGAATACTATTCACATCAGGTGATGTACTTATTGGCGGATCTATTGTTACTGGGTATGCCCTATCAGCACTATTTAACCACTCAGTATCAGGCTTAATAGTTAAAGTATATTTATCTTTATTTTGTTCAAGCAAAACACTAATTTTAGTGCTATTTTCTTTATTAGCATCAGTCATAAAAGGTGCTTGCATTTGGAAAACTACTTTATCTGAAACTTTGTCATCATAAAAGATTATACTGTTATCTTTTTGTATTTTAGGAATAAGATTTTTAACACTCAGATTAAATGTAAAAACAGGTGAAGCTATCTGTTTATTTAGAATAATATTTTCTTTTAAATTATCACTATTTATAATATATTCTAAATCTACATTTGGATAAATGTCAGTAAAGTTAATTTGTGAAGAAATATTCATTAGAGTTTTCTTCTTTTCATTTTCCATTAATATTTGTTTTACTTGAGCCTTGTTTTTAATTTTATTGTCACTGTCAACTTTATCATTTACTTCCTTCTCAATTTTATCATTAATTGCTTTTTTATCTAAAGGTTGAATTTTAGATTGGTTTGTTTGGGCATTATCAATATTCCATTCTACACTATACTTATCTTTTTCTATTAAAACTAACTTTTCAGAATTAAGGTTTTGATCAATCTTAACAGTATAATCATTTTGTTTTGTTGTAAGAACTTTGTTACTAGGTGTATCTAGGTCATCCATTAGTGACAAGGTATTATCAATATCCTTCCAAATACCCTTTTCAAGATAATGAACTGGTTGATTGTATACTGATGCTTCATATGTTCCGTCATCCAATAGAAAATGTTTTACATTCTTTTCTCTCTTTTCAACAATTTCTTTAACAATTTTACTTGGTTCTTTTTCCGTACCACTTGTTTTCAAAGCATTACTATTTTGAGGATTTGGAATTACCTCTAAAGCAAATGAATTTGATGGGAAACAGTTGCAAAGCATAATAAATACTAGAAAAAATGAGATTTGTTTAATGAATTTTTTCATTGTAAACCCCCTTCATATTAAGTGATAATATTCTTTATATTTACAATATTATACACCATTCCCTTTTAAAACATGTCGTGTTTTGTAAATATAAAAAAAATAGTTTGCGACAAAAACACAGTATTTGTTCTGTTTTATACTCTATATTTTCAGATTATTTAAAACCCTGAAGAAATATTTTAATTAAAGTTGTATCCTATTAATGTTGCTTTAAACACAATGATCCCAACAACATTTCTTCAATTCCGATTTATACTAATTTTAAACAGAAAAATAACCATATAAAAGGCTATACCTTTACATATGGTTAAAAAGCTTATAAACCCTAATCACCCAATTCCCTAACCAACCTTATCTCAGATCTAACAGGTGATTTTAAAAAATTTTCTCCCCTAAGGGTTACTTGATCTTCTGGTATATTCAGTTCTCTTGATATTATAGCCTTAACTCTAGTCCTGCAAAAGTTGCCTTGGCAAGTTCCCATTCCTGCTCTTGTGCGCCTTTTAATAGCATCTATAGACTTAATTCCTATATTTCTATGAAGTGCATCCATAATCTCTGCCTCAGTAACCTGCTCACATCTGCAGACTATATTCTTTGCCTGATCTTTATCATCAACTTTCCCATGAAAATTATTATCTTTCCTAACTATTATTCCTTTTCTATAGGGATTAAAATTATTTTTCTCCTCAAGTCTCAAACCTGAATTCTTAAGTATATCTACCACCATCTCAGCAATTGCAGGGGAGGATGTCAAGCCAGGAGAGTCTATCCCAGCCACGTTGATGAACCTTTTAACTCTACTTTCCTCAATGATAAAATCTCCAGTATCACTAGTTGCTCTTATACCTGAAAAGGTGGTTAATGCCTTTTTAATATTAAAATCAGGTATAGACTTTTTTGCTGTGTTATAGACATAGTTTAAAGTTTCAGTACAAGTTGCTACATCATCTTTACCACTGACTTCTTCCGCGTTAGGCCCTATCATGAAATTGCCATGATAAGTGGTAGTTACTAATATGCCTTTGCCTTTATTTGTAGGTACTTGAAAAATAACAGTATTTACAAGGTGACCTTGATCTTTTCCCATGAGAATATACTGGCCCTTCTTTGGTACTATTTTAAAATCCTCTATTCCCAGCATATTAGCTATCTTATCACTATACAGCCCAGCTGCATTAATAATATATTTTGCTTCAAGTTTCTCCTTATTAGTATGTATAATGAATTTTCCTTCTATTTTTTCTATAGCTACTACTTCATTATCAAGTTTAAGTTCTACGCCATTAGCCACGGCATTTTCTGCTAAGGCAATGGTAAATTCATAAGGTGAGACAACACCAACACTTTTAGCATAAAGAGCTACCTTTACCTCACTATTTAAGTTTGGTTCTATTTCCTTTAATTTTTCTCCTCTTATCACTTCTAAATCCTGGCATCCTATTTTTAGACCATTTTCATAAAGTTCAGTGATTTTTTCCTCATCCCCCTGATTAAATCCAATAACAAGAGCTCCGGTTTGCCTGTATCCAAAATTTAATTCTTCCTCAAGTTTTCTATACTTTTTATTTCCTTTTACACATAATTGTCCCTTTAAGGTACCATACTTAGCAGCATATCCGCCGTGAACTATACCACTGTTGGCCTTTGAAGCTCCCATAGAAACGTCCTCTTCTTTTTCTAAAACACCTATCTTTAAAGTATATCTTGAAAGTTCCCTAGCTATAGCGGTTCCTACTACTCCTGCTCCAATAATAATTACATCATACATAAAATCCACTTCCCTTCAGATAGGTTTGTTTAGATATTATATCTTTAATTCCATTTTACCATATTCAAATTCTTTTTTTCCCCTTCACTGCTAAAATGAAGAAATTTGTATGAAAAGCGATATATCGTTTTTATCTGGTTAAAAATTATTATAATAACTAATAACATAGACTCTCAAAATAAGCTTTTTGTTGTATAATCAGATAGGAAGAAAGTTAATATTATGAAGATATTTATATAAAACCCGATTAAAAATTCAGAACTATTTGGCCAAGCTATACGTTTAGGGGGGAAATCCAATGAAAGCTACAAAGTTTTCTATTATTATTTTAACAATAATTATTTCTTTATATTTTGTGATGCCAGCTGAAATAAGCGCTAAGGTATACCCAGGTGATAACTTAATAATTAATATCTCTAATATTCCTAGCAGTATTACTAGATTATCTGCAGTTTTAACAAATGAAAGTAATTCAATAAAATTAACAATCCCATATGATTGCAGTGGGAATCTAATTGAAAGCTTTACTGTTCCTGCGGGACAAAATTACACCTTAAAAGTTATTGGATATAAAGAAGGTGGAACCTTTCCTTCAGTACTAGCCGGTGGAAAAGCTTCCAATTTAAATATAGTAGAAGATCAGTCTTTGGATGTAAACTTAACGCTGACTAAACCTACAATTGAAGTAGATTCTTCTACTCCAACTCAGGTAAAAACTTCTGAAAAGTTTACAATCAAATTAAATATTACAGATCCAGCTGATTTTCTTCAAGACGTTTCAGGTGCTAGAATTTGGTGGAATACAATAATTCCAAGTACTAATACTACTGGTTCTCAACCAAGTGGAACCCTTACTAGAATCGGAGAGGGTCAGTATGTGTATACTATTCAATTAACAGCAACCTCTGCTCCAGGAAAAATGTATTATCAGTTTGGGGAAAGTAGTTATAACTTTCAAAGTCCGTTAGGAAATGAAGCTCCCTTTCTTGTGTTACCTGATTACTCAAAGGGAGAACCACCTTTTAGTATTAATGTGGTAAAAGGTAATCCAGATATAAATCTACATATGGATAAAATACCTTCTGGAATTACTAAGTTATTTGCTGTTTTAGAAAATGGCAGTACAGCAATAAAGATAGAAATCCCAGCTAATGGAAGTGAAACTCAAGATGCTACTTTCTTTATTCCCTCTGGACAAGATTACACCTTAAAAGTAATTGGATATAAAGAAGGTGGAACCTTTCCTTCAGTACTAGCTGGTGGAAAAGTTTCTAATTTAAATATAGTAGAAGATCAGTCTTTGGATGTAAACTTAACGCTGACTAAACCTACAGTTGAAGTAGATCCTTCTACTCCAACTCAGGTAAAAACCTCTGAAAAGTTTACAATCAAATTAAATATTACAGACCCAGCTGACTTTCTTCAAGACGTTTCAGGTGCTAGAATTTGGTGGAATACAATAATTCCAAGTACTAATACTACTGGTTCTCAACCAAGTGGAACCCTTACTAGAATTGAAGAGGGTCAGTATGTGTATACTATTCAATTAACAGCAATTTCTGCTCCAGGAAAAATGTATTATCAGTTTGGGGAAAGTAGTTATAAATTTCAAAGTCCTTTAGGAAATGAAGCTCCCTTTCTTATGCTACCTGATTATTCAAGTGGTCAACTGCCATTCAGTATTAGTGTTTTTAGAACCAGAGATATTAATAATGATGGTAATGTAGATATAGTAGATTTGGCTAAAACTGCAAGTTATTATGCTTATACCTTATCAAGTAATTCTTGGAATGAAAATGCTGATATAAATGATGATGGTTCGATAGATATTTATGATCTGGTACTGATATCAAAAGATATAAAATAGCTTACCTTAGTTGTTACAAAATAGGGCTATTGGAGATTCTCCAATAGCCCTTTAACAATGCAGTAAGATTAAGATTCTCACCTTAAAGAAATTGTTTTTTTAAAGTTAAGTAAATTCTAAATCAGCTATAAGGATTTCTGGATTTTATTAAACCTTACAACGGTTATGCTTGCTGCCATAACTCCAATCACTACTGTGATTAATAGAGCTATTATAGGCTGGATATCTGTAGACAAGTTGTATGCCAGTCCCGAAAAGCACTGCATTATATAAGTGGCAGGAATAAGTCTTCCTAGCAACTTAAGAGGTTCAGGTAGCATGGACCCGGAGAACATGATTCCACTGAGCATCATAGTAGGTAGAAATAATGCCTGGGAGAACATTGTCGCTACTGGTTGGCTCCCCGCAACCACTCCGATTAATAGCCCAATGGAGATACTGACAAATAGTAATACAAAGAGGATTAAAAAATAAGCAGGGAGGTTTTCAGCGTTATTAGCTCCAAAAAGCAAAGGCGCCGTAATAAATATAATTATTGAAACAACAAGAAGATGGAGGAATGCACTAACTGACTGAATCAAAAGCACCGCCCATCCAGGTATTCCAGAAATTCGGTAGGAACGCAGCACCCCGGATTCCCGCATTTTCACAATAGGTATAGGCATACCCATTACAGCTCCCATTGTTACAGCGAATATTGCCATGGAAGCAGTTAAGGTCTGTTTGTAGGAAGGATTTATAGAAGAAAATACAGCTCCCATAAGGAAGTAGAACCCTAGGGGTATAAGGTAATAAGTCATTAGAGTTCCTCGTTCGCGGATGTCTAATTTAAACTGGACCCAAAGATGTTTTAAAAAAGTATTCAATGTTTAACTCCTCCTTGTATAAGCTCAAGAAATCTCTCTTCTAGAGAAGGCCGTTCTACTCGCAGGTCTTCCACTGAATCATCACACCGCTGTACTTCTTTTAAAAGTTCCATAACTGCCGTTGCAGTATCACGGCATAACCATACTCCGTAATTCTCCGTTTGGTTTATGAACCTAGCATCACCTATATCCCTACCTGGTAGCAAGTAGTTTCTTTTTGTGCGTAATGTAATTTTTGTTTCTACATTACCTGAGGATGTAATTTCTGCAGGTGCTCCAATTGCGGCAATACGTCCCCGAATAAGAATTGCAATACGATCGCACAGGGATTCTGCTTCTGCCATGTCATGTGTTGCCAATAAAATTGTCACACCTTTAGCTTTGAGCTGACGAATAGAATCATGAAGTTGTGCTCTTCCTTCCACATCCAAACCAGCAGTTGGTTCATCAAGTATAAGTACTTCTGGATCACCTGCTAGTGCCATGGCAAGATGTAATCGTCGTTTTTGTCCTGTGGATAGTTCACGATACTGTTTCTTACTTTCTGAATCTATGCCAAAACGGTTCAATATGTCAAATCTGGTTGATACCCCGTGCCATGCACAAATCAATTCCATCGCTTCCCCTGGGCGGATTCCCTCTGGTAGTGAGGATGCTTGCAATTGTACACCTAGTATTTCACGCAACCTTCGTTTATTAAGCTGTGGGTCACAGCCCTTAACACTCAAGGTGCCTCCATCTGACTGACGCATACCCTCCAAACATTCAAGAATGGTAGTTTTACCCGCTCCGTTTGGCCCTAGTAACCCAAAGACCTCACCTTTTTTCACCTGAAAGCTAACCTCATCTACCGCAGTAATACTGCCGTAACGCTTTATTAGTCCTTCAACAGACACTACAAATCTATCCATT
>JACMJL010000063.1 GCA_014380625.1 Clostridiaceae bacterium | reverse complement strand
TGAACAAAAGTATAGTTTGGATTACCTTCAATAGCTGTTAGGTTTTCTAAATTTCCTGCATAAGTTAATTTGTCTAAATTCAAAATTTTTATATCTGAATATTTATTTAACATATAATGCACAAAATTTGATCCTATAAATCCAGCTCCTCCAGTTACTAAATAAGTTTTCATAATTAGTTACACTCCTTTATATTCAAATGATATTTCTAAATCTTTTAATTTTTTTTGATTTTTATCCTTATCAGATAATAAAATCTCTTCTATACCCTCTATTGGCCATTCTACAGCTATATCTTCATCGTTCCATAACACTCCACTATCATACTCAGGAGCGTAATAATCTGTACATTTGTAACTGAATACAGCCATCTCAGAAAGAACTAGAAAACCATGAGCAAATCCTTCTGGAATATAGAACTGCATTTTATTTTCATTTGTAAGAATTACACCTTCCCACATTCCGAAGGTAGGTGAACCTTTTCTTAAATCTACAGCTACATCAAAAACTTCTCCTTCTGTAACACGAACTAATTTACCTTGAGTATGTTTAGTTTGAAAATGAAGTCCTCTTAAAACACCCTTTTTAGATTTTGATTCATTATCCTGAACAAACTCCTGTGTAAGGCCAGCTTGAAAGAAATCATTTTTATTGTAACTCTCCATAAAATATCCTCTACTGTCACCAAAAACCTTAGGTTCAACTATGTATAAGTCTTTTATTTTAGTTTCTATAAAATTAAACACCAATAATCCTCCTGTATCTAAACTAATGTAGCTGCAGCTTTTAAATTGACTTTATAGTACTCCTCAGCAATCTGCATTAAATATCTACCATATTCTATTTTCATTAAAGGTTCTGCTAATTTTAAAAGCTGCTCTTTACTAATAAACCCGTTTTTATAAGCTATCTCTTCGATACAAGCTACATATAAACCTTGTCTTGTTTGAATAGCTTCCACAAAGTTAGCTGCATCTAGAAGTCCTCTATGAGTTCCTGTGTCCAGCCAAGCCATACCCCTGCCAAAAAGCTGAACCTTTAGATTACCTCTTCTTAAATATTCGTTATTTACTGCAGTTATCTCTATTTCTCCTCTAGCAGAAGGCTTAACATTTTTAGCAATGTCCACTACCTCATTATCGTAGAAATATAAACCAGGAACTGCATAATTAGATTTTGGTTTTTCCGGTTTTTCCTCAATAGATACTACATTATTATCTTCATCAAATTCAACAACACCAAACTCAGTTGGGTTACTAACATGGTATCCAAAAATAGTAGCACCTGCTTCTTTTTCAACTGCTCTTTTTAGTCTTTCTGTAAAGCCATAGCCATGGAAAATATTATCACCTAAAACTAAGGCTACCTTATCTTTCCCAATAAACTCTTCTCCTATAATAAAAGCTTCTGCAAGTCCTCTAGGATATTCTTGAACAGCATACTGTATCTTCAGTCCTATATCACTTCCATCACCTAATAATTCCTCAAAGGTTACTACATCCCTTGGTGTTGAGATAATTAGTATTTCTCTTATGCCTGCAAGCATTAATACAGATAAGGGATAATATATCATTGGCTTATCGTATATGGGAAGTATTTGTTTTGATACTGCTTTTGTTACTGGGTAGAGTCTTGTGCCGGAACCGCCGGCTAGAATGATACCTTTCATGTTTTGCCCCCTTAGAAATTTTAGCTTTTGCCTATATTTATTATTGTGATTTGTATAGTGAATTATATAATTGAAAGAAATTTATTCACATCCACTTATGGTATATTAATAGAGTATTATCAATCATAAAACCATTTGATATATATAAGTTTAATGCCTTTACATTT
>JACMJL010000010.1 GCA_014380625.1 Clostridiaceae bacterium | reverse complement strand
TTCTTGTTCTTCATGACAAAAATTATATAGAAAATCTCGTTTTGTTATGCCTTGACCAATTAAGTAAAACAAAGCATAACTATCTTTAAGCTCAAATATTACTGAGATTAAATGATCCACACTAATTGTATCTCTACCTGAACTTTCAGCTTGAATACTTGCCATAAAAATTATCTGTTTAAACCCATAACTTTCCTGAGCTTCTAAATCTTCAACTTTATTTACATTTTCATTTATATACTGCTTCAATAGAGTTTTTAATTCTTCTACTTTACCACCACATTTAACAACTGTGTTTATGACTTCTCTATTAAACATAGCTGCATAGAGTAAATGCTCCGGTGTTATGTACTCATCCTTGTTTAGTTTTGCTTCTTCGTATGCTCTTATTATTAAATTATTTACTGCATTAGTTATATTCATTACTTACACCTCTTCCACAATAAGTTTAAATGGAAACCCATCTTCCTCAGCTCTAGCCATGGCAACAGATGCTTTTGTAACAGCAATATCATAAGGGTATATACCTGCTATTCCTTTTCCATTTTTGTGAACCTCGATCATGATCTTATTCGCTGCCTCTAAGCTCTTATTGAAAATATTAATTAAAATATCAACCACAAATTCCATACTTGTATAATCATCATTGTACATTACTACTTTATAATGTTTTGGTTTTGACACCTTTACCTTATTCTTTATAATAGTTGCATTTTTAGTTTCCATTTGCTTCCTCCTATTTAGATTCCTAAGTATCTAAAATTATAAACCCCTTTCTATTATACTTATATAGATATACAATATCAAATATAGACATAGCAATCTTAAATATAAATTACTTATGAGGTGAAGATTTTGAGTGATGAAACCTTTGTTATTAAAGTTCCAGTAGAGGTAAAAGATCAGATTAACAATTTAATAAAGGAAAAGAGTTCAATTACATTTAATGCTTTCATGCAAAGTTTAATCAATATTTACGTAGTAGAAAAAACCGAAGAACGTATTATAGAAATTGATGAAGAATTAAAGGAATTAGACATTTTAAAGCAACGTATAGACAATATATATATTAATTTAGATTATAGGGTGGAAGATATAACAAAGACCGCTGAAGAAAAAAATCAATTATTCAACAAAAAGAACATTGTTAATATTATTATTAATAACTTGCAACAGGAGTTGTTAACCCTACAAGAAAGTCATGAAAGTTTACTTTCAAAAAATAATAATATAGTTCAAAAAAACATTGAATATTTCGAAAAGTTTAATCATTTAATCAGTTGTGATATTAAGATTTTTAATGAAGCTTTCAAAGATAAAGTGAACACAATTGACAGGGTATTAAAACAATTTGATAAGTACCCGCAGGAACTTGAAACAGTAAAATTATTGCTTTCAGAAGCACAATCCATTAATAGCCTTAAGAATAATCAAATTAAAAAAGAAACAAATCATTTAAATATTCAAATTGATGATTTAGAAAAATACCTTTCAGTAATTAAGGTAGATCAAGACAAGTTAATTTGTGATTTAAAGGATAATTTTGCAAATCAGTTAAGGCTTTCAAAAGATCTATCAGCTGAAGTTCATGAAAATGCCCTTTTAAAACTTAGATCAGAATATGAAAATCAAGCACAAAATCTTCAATATAAATATAATAAATTAATTGAAGAATATCAAAAACAAGCCCAGATTTCTGAAGAGCTTCATAATAAAATCACCGCCCAATACCTGTCACAGGCTCAAAACCTTCAGGATAAATATGATAAAATAATAATGGGCTATCAAAAACAATTAGAAACTATTCAAGAAATTCATTCTAAAGAAATTGAAGCTCATAAAAATAAATATAATAATTTATTAGGGGAATTAGATTTAATTAAAAAAGTAACTACGAAATTCATAATGGGGTGACAAGGAGACAAGGGGACGGGGTTATTGACAATGTCAATAACCCCGTCCCCTTGTCTCCTTGTACCCTATTCATCTGAAAAAGTTCAGCAATCTTTCCTTATTTGTATTAATTATAAGCTCCTCAGGCATACCTATCTCCATAAGCATTTTTTCTGCAACGCTAAAATCTCCAATAGAATAACAAAAATGAGCATCACTATTTACAATGATTCTTGTTTGAAATTTTTTGCAAAGTTTTGCTATTTTAATACAGGTTTCTTCACTACCGATTCTTGATTTAGTAAAAGAACTATTGTTTATTTCAATTAAAATATTTTTATCCTTTGCTTTTTTTACTATTTCTTCCTCATAGATTTTAAACTTTGGATTTCCAAGGTGCCCTAAAATATTTATATTGGGATTATCCATAGCTTTTAAGATAGCCGTGGTATTAAAATCAGAACTCTGATTTCCCTCCATTAAAGGTTCATGCAAACTCGCAATCATCATATCCAAATCACTCTGCATATTTAAAGGTAAATCAAGATTTCCCTCATAGTCAATTATATTAGCTTCACAACCATATAACATAGTAACTCCAAATAATTCTCTAGGCATTACTCTAAAGTTTCCAAAATGCCAAAGATCAGGTGCTCCAGGCAAGTTAGGTCCATGATCTGTAGTTCCTAACACTTGAATTCCTATCTCACTAGCATATTTTGCATTTTCCATTATAGTACTATAGGCATGACTACTTAGTATAGTGTGTGTATGTAGATCTGCTATAAGTTTCATAAATATTTCTCCTTTTAAAACTTCCTTATCTTCACTATTATTTTACACCAAAATAAAGTTTTGGCAAGGGGAAGGGGTTATTGACTATGTCAATAACCCCTTCCCCTTGCTATATTTTAAACACTTCCATTTTTTTATTAAGCAAAGCAACTTCTTCTGTAGCTTGTTTTACACCTTCAAACTTATCAATCAACAAGTTCATTGTTTATCTTTTATTTGCACCTAGTACATCTTTCCGGAGAAATATGGCACCTTTCCATCTGGATTATATTATAATTTAATAATCTTTTGATCCTTTTGTGTTATGTTTATGAGATATTTTTCGCCTCTTACAATTACATTAAAAGAAAGTTTAGTCCAAGTTTTTGGCAAGTTAGGATTAATAGTAATCTCACCAACCTTAACATTTAGACCAGCAAACCCTAAGATTGTTGCCATCCAAGCTCCCCCGTTAGCTGCAGGGTGAGTTCCACCTATATATATTGAACCAGCAAACTGCTTGGTTTCTCCAGTTAAATCAACATTTGCAGTTTTTACAAAAAATGGATAAGCCCACTTTTCATTTCCTATTTCGCAGGAAAGTAAGGAGTATATACATGGACTTAGACTAGAACCATGCTCTGTCCTTGGTTCATAATACTCCCAGTTTGCCTTCTTAACCTCTTGTGAATACTGATTTCTAAATAGATAAAGCATAAGTATCACATCTGCTTGTTTAATAATCTTAGTGTTTGATGCAACACCATGACCTCCACCCCAATATTCTTTTGGGTCAAGAAGTCTGCTTTTAACTTCAGTAAGAGAACAATCCTCTAGCTTCTCATAGCCATCAAACTGCTCAATTATAAGAGTCTTTTTATCAGGTCCAGGCACATACAATTTTTCTTTAAATTTAATAATATTAGCAATTTCCACACTATAATTAAGTCTTGAAACAAGCTCTAGATATTCCTTTGGGTAGCCCTTCTTTAATAGTTCTAGAGCTTGCAGTGCAACATCTAATGTATGATAAACCATTTTACTTGTATATGCGTTATTATTTACTCGTTCATGATACTCATCTGGTCCAATAACATCTAGAATTTCATATCTATCCTTATCTTCTTTATAATAAGCATAGGAATAAAAGAATCTTGCGCATTCGAGAATTACCTCTGCACCACCCCTTAATAAAAGCTTAATATCTCCAGAAAACTTATAGGTTTCCCATATTGCATAAGACACAGCAGCACTTATATGAACTTGTTTATCTTTAAAATAGGTCTTAACAGGTCGACCAGTAAAAATATCTGTTACATTAAAGTCACTACAAGCATCCTCACCATTTTCTTGACTTTCCCAAGCATAAAATGCTCCTTTAAACCCATAGTATTCTGCCTTTTTTCTAGCTCCATCTAAGGTTCTTATACGGTAATTTACTAGGTTTAAAGCTACCTGAGGTGCTGTATGGAGAAAGAATGGAAGCATGAACATCTCTGTATCCCAGAAAATTGCACCCTTGTAAGTTTGTCCTGATAGCCCCCTAGCTGGTATTGATAATTTGTTGGAATGCACTGGTGCTATAATCTGAAGCTGATAAATACTATAACGAATTGCTAATTGGTCTTCCTCATTGCCCTCAATAATTACATCTGAAACATCCCATCTATACTTCCACTGAATTATATGTTCATTGTAGGCTTTTTCATATCCAATATATACTGCCTTAAGAGCATTAGCTTCACAGTCCTGCTCAGCATTAGAAGTTTCATCGTTGCCAGTATAAACTGATACATACTTATATATCGTATATTCTACATTAGGCTCTGCTTTAAACTCTATACAACGTATAACTGACTTTTCACCTTTTTCAATAACTTCTTTAGCTTCAAAGCTCTTTTTGCAAATTTCAGCAACTACCACGGGAACTTTCAACTCCTGGGTTGTTGACAAAATTTTTATTAATCCATTTTGGTCTTCTAGTATATAATTTTCTAAATGAGGACCATTTATATCCCATACATCACCATCAATACCAGTCTTAATAACTACTTCACATTGTTTATCTACTATCAGGCTGTATTTAAGACAAATTAAATGAAAATCTTCAAGGCTAATAAATCGCTCTGCCTTAACAATTATTTTCCCATCCTTTGTATCCCATATTGTATTCCTTCTATGAATTCCTTCTTTAATATCGATGCTTTGCATATGTTCTACTGGTTCTAATTGCAACAGGCTTATTTCATTGCCATTCACTATTAAAGTAGTAAATAGTCCGTTAGGAGCGTTAATTGGTTCACGCCAACTATCTCCTTGTTTATCATATAAACCAGAAATATTACAGGCAACAAGTTCATTTTTAGTATACTCCTCCAGTGTTCCACGGAAACCCATATATCCATTGCCAGTCATGAACTTATTTCCATTATTGACTATGTTTTTATTATTATACTTATCTTCATATACAGTAAAAGCTTTCACATTATCCCCTCCAACACTCAGGCATCAATAAGATTAACTCCTTAGAATCTATATAGTACCTTTCACCATATATTTCTATAGCTATAGATTTATCATTAATAGTTCTAAATTTTATATTTACCTTATCAATCTCTATTATAAGTACAGCTTCTTTATAAACAACTCTAAAACTATAGTTACTCCAAGTTTTAGGTATAGAAGGATTAAACTTTAGTATGTGGCCATCGCTTCTCATTCCACCAAAACCATATACGATATTTATCCATGCACCAGCAAGACTAGTAGTATGCAAGCCTTCCTTAGTATTTCTATTATAATTATCTAGATCCATACGAGTTGCAAAACCAAAGAAATTAAAGGCTTCCTCATGCTTTTTCAGCTCTGATGCAAATATGGAATGAATAGATGGAGAAAGTGAAGACTCATGAATAGTTCTAGGCTCATAATATTCATAGTTAGCCTTTTTTACGTCTAGACTAAACTCTTGATTAAATAGAAACATAAACATTAAAACATCAGGCTGTTTTATCATATCCGTGCGGTATATTTTATCGTAGGACCAGTTATAATATAAAGGAAAGTCCTCAATAGGTATATCATCTACATCTATATGTGGCAAATCGAAATATCCCTGATGTTGCTCATAAATATTGCTTTTCTCATCAAATAAGATAAGCATATTATCTGAACACTTTTTAAAATTAAGAAGTTCCTCCTCCATAAGTCCTGTTTTCTTTTGTAAATCATTATAGTTAAGAAATGAATTTTCTTTTAGTTCTTTTAAAACCTCTATGGTATAATCAAAGACTTTTTTAGCCATAAAATTAGTGTAACAATTATTATTAATCATCATATGAAACTCATCGGGTCCCATAACAGAGAAGAATCCAAACCTATTAGTGAGTTGACTCCATGCCCCTCGGGACCTCAGGAATCTACTAATCTCAATAAGCATTTCGACTCCATGGCTATATAAAAACTCTAAATCTCCGCTCAAATGAACATAGTGCCAAATTCCATAAGCAACACCTGTACTGGGTTGAAATTGAAGACTGGCATGCTGCCAAAGATCACAAGCCTCCTCGCCATTTAAAGTTGCAATGGGATAACAAGCGCCTAAGCAGTCTAACATTCTAGCTCGCTCCATAGCCTTATTAAGATTGCTATATCTAAATTCCAATAAATTTTTAGCTGCTTTTAAATTAGTAAACAAATAAAATGGCAGACAATAAGTCTCTGTATCCCAAAAGGCATGTCCATTGTAAGCCTCCCCAGTCAGTCCTTTTGCACCTATATTATTTGTAGGATTTTGTCCATGATAAGTTTGCTGCATTTGAAAAATACAAAACCTTATCCCTTGTTGATTCTTCTCATCACCATGAATTTGGATATCAAGCCTATCCCAAATATTTGTCCAATATGCCTTATTTTCTTCAAGAGCTATATCTAACCCTTTATTGGACTGTTCCAAAACAGTATTTAGGCCTAAACCCCATAGGTACTCATTATCCTTTAAGGTATCCTTTAAAACAACATTTGATACAATCTTATCTATGACGCTAGTTTCACCTTCTTTAAGTAGCAAAGAAAACTTATAACCAATAATTTTCTCGTCTTCGTACACCCACTTGTTAATAATTTTATCGGATAAAAGTCTAAAACCTGAGAAAATTCTTTGATTAGAAGTAAGGGTTTCTCCAATGATCGCCGCCTGGTGATCAGATGCTTCCTTTTTAATAACATTCCAATAGTTCTTTTCTTTAGTAGTATGCACAATACCAAAATCTAAAGCCATTATGAGGTCAATATCCCCTGAAAAATTAATAGGTTCAAAGGTAATTCTTTGAAATCCTTCATTGGATTTATTCATATTCAAGAATCTTAAGAAGTTTACTTTTAAACTTTTACCACTTATAGTATTCCAAATAAAATTACGACTCAAGGTACCTTCCTTAAGATCTAATATTCTTATAAATTTATCATAGTCTGAAGTTTTTAAATTAAGTTGTTCACCATCAATTAAAAGTCTTGTATAAAGCCAATCTACTGAATTCACCATAAAGTGAGTATGATCAATTATTCCCTTATAAGATGATTTATTTACTTCTGTAGAATTTTCATAAACCCCATTAAAATAACTTCCAAGTAATCCGTTACAGGTAGAGCCTTCTTCAAAATAGCCTCTTATCCCCATATACTCATTTCCTAATGAAAATATAGATTCTGAAACCATATTTCTCTCTGTATCAAAACCCTCTTCAATAATTTTCCAAGGGTTAATTTTATAGTATATATCTGCAAATTTAGCCATAGTTACCTCCGATTAATTATAAAGTTTTAAAAATTGTGACTTAACCCTTAACTCCAGCAAAACTACTTCCTTGTATAATTCGTTTTTGGAAAACAGTAAACAAAATAACTGGAGGAATTATTGCAAACACAATAGCTCGTAAAACATCAACTTGTGATCCTGTAGCATCTTTAAATTGAAACAATCGAACCATAACAGTTTCATGTCCCGTATTAGCCAAAAGAAGATTTGGTAATAAAAAATCTGACCAAGCATAATTAAGTGCATACATAGCAATTACCATTGTAATTGGCTTACTTAATGGCATTATTATCTTAAAGAAAATGCCTAAATTATTACAACCATCTATTCTCGCAGCTTCTATAACAGATTTGGGAAGTGTATCAAAGAATTCCTTAAACAAAACCACAAAAAAAGCATTAGCGCCCGCTGCAAACCATAGTGGATAAAATGTTCCATTAAGATGAATCTTGGTAATATTTACAAACAACGGAACTATACTTGTAGCTGCTGGAATCATCAAACTGGAGATTACAAGTGTATAAACAATCCTGCTTCCTTTAGGTTTAATAATAGAAATTGAGTATGCCAATAGTCCATTAAACACTATAGCACAAATAATGGAACCCGTTACTGAATAAAATGAGTTAATATAAAACTTGTAAAACTTAAGCTCATTCCAAGTATCTATAAACTTGCTAAAGTCAAAGGTTTTTGGCAATATGGATTGTGCTAATGTGAATTCCTTTATATCTTTAAAACTTTGAAGGAAAAGCCAAATAGGAGGAGCAATTGAAAATAAAGTGATAATTATACATATAATAAGCATAACAATGTAAAGAATTTTTACCCTGGTTCTCTTTAAATCTGATTGAGTAATAATGCCATTTTCTTTAAGAAAAAACTTAGACATAATATCTCACTCCTTTCTACATATCCTGAACTTTAATAAATTTGTTATAAATAATTGTTACTGTTATTAAGAATAAACTCAAAAGAACTCCAATGGCTGAAGCCTTTGGAAAATCATATTTTCCAAATGCTAAGTTATAAACTAATTCCATAATGGAAATAGATGCATTGTTAGGCCCTCCATTTTTCATTACCATGGGTTCATACAAAATTTGAAAAACAGCTACAACCTGTAATATTAATAGTGTTCGTCCTAAATTTCGCATATTTGGTATAGTTACGTGTACGATTCTATTCCAGATACTTGCCCCATCAATAATTGCAGCCTCGTATAATTCTGGATTTATACCCTGCAAAGCAGCTAAATATATTAGAGCTGTAGCCCCTGCGCTCTTCCAAGTCATAGTTATTACTATTAACGGTATGGTAATCTTAGGATCATTTAACCAAACTTGCGGACCTATGCCCACTTGATGCAAAATTATATTTAGTATTCCTGTCTCACCTGGTTTAAAAATAAAGCCCCACATTAAAACAGTAGCAAGACCAGGAACAACATTAGGAAAATAAGTTCCAATTCTAAAAAATCCTTTAGCATGCACCATTTCATTAATTAATATAGCCATGAATATAGGTACTATAAAACCTAACACTAAAGACCAAATAGTATAGGAAATTGTGTTTTTAATAGCTGGTATAAATGCGGGATCTTTGAACACATCTATATAATTTTTTAAACCAATAAAGTCTATAGTTTTGATCCCCTTAGCACTATAGAATGAAAGTCTGATATTTTCAATTAATGGCTCCCACACAAAGAACATAAATAAAATAAGAGCAGGAATCATGATCAGCCATCCTGATATATTATTTTTAAAAAGAATAATTGCTTTATTCTCTTGTGGCCTTTTCTTCACTTGAAGCATTTTAATCCTCCTTCTACATCTCTAATTTTTTAAAAATTATGCATGTCCCCTGCAATAAACAAAGGGTTCTACAATTGCAAAGAACATGCTATAACCATAATTTTATTTTACCGAATATATTCTACTTTTTATTTACTGAACTATCTAAAAGAGCTTGAACGTTTTTATTTGCAGTTTCCATTAATTTAGTGACATCTGCATTTTTGTTAGTAATTACAGCTTGAAGTACATTCGTTAATTCCTTATACAAATCTTGAGTAACGTGTGGCTCTTCAAGGTGTAAAACGCCAGGTTTCTTTAAGCCTTCAAAATAGTCATTAAAAAATGCCATATCAACATTTGCATATTTCTTTTGAGCATCTGCTTGAGCTTTTAAGTAATCTGGTGCAGTCCATGCTGGGAATGAAGGAAGTATAGGTACTCCTTTTGCAACTCTTGCTTTAGCATCTGCTTCCAAACCAACAATAGATTCAGGTGTAACTACAGGTGCTTTTCCCATAAGTACAAGATACTTAAGTCCTGCTAGTACTTGTTCATGAGTAGCATTCGCAGCGAACATATAAGGTGTTCCACCACCTAATGAGTATTGTCCGCCAGGTCCTGCAGGTAATGGTGCCATTGCAAGATCTTTAATATTCATTTTATTAAGAGCTAGCTGATCTGCAGAGTCCGGAGATGCAATATACATTGCAGCATCTTCAGTTGCGATAGCTTTATAGCCAGATGCCCAATCTTCATTAGTTGGATCTGCAGTTAAGACATTATATACCCATTTTAAGTCTTTTACATAACTCATTGCTGCTATAGCCTCTTTTGAATTAAGTTGTGCAACCCACTTGTTATCTTTTTTCACTTCAAACTGAGCGCCAAAATCCCAAGCTATATTTGTGAAAAGCCATCCACCAGCAGCATCTTTAGCTAAAATATCTATTCCAGCGTGTCCAGTTTTATCTTTTATAATTTTTGCGTCTTTTGCAAGCTCGTCCCATGTCTTTGGGTATTTAGGAAGACCCTTATCATCAACTAAACCTGCATCTTTAAACAATTTAACGTTTATCATTAATCCTTCTGCATATCCATCACGTGGTAAACCATATATTTTTCCATCTTTTGAAAGCAACTTTTTAACATCTTCATTCATCATCTTATCCCAGCCAAGTTCCTTTAATTCTGGAGTAATATCTTT
>JACMJL010000062.1 GCA_014380625.1 Clostridiaceae bacterium | reverse complement strand
CAAGGAATGTTTTTTAATTTTGATTGGGGTGCAGCAGATGCTTTTGCTGGTAGTATTAAAGAGTGTTTAAGCAATTATATTATTGAGGAAGTGAATTAATGGAAAATACGCTGAAGTTTTTAATGAATTAATGAATTCAGGTTATTTTACCTATGAAATATATTCAGACAAAATGGATAGGCTTAAAAAAATTTATAACAAAAGTTAGTGATAAACCTTGAAAGTTCATATAAGAAGGTAGAGGGAGAGAAGAAATGAAGTATATTCTAATAATGGGTGGGACAACCTTTGTAAGTAGTTCCTTGGCAAAATTTCTCATTAGAAAAGGATATGTTGTAGATATTCTTACAAGAGGTTTAATATCAATAGATTATGAGGGCTTTAGAGAACATTTAACTTGCAATAGAAAGTCAAAAAATCAAATTCAACAGGTATTAAAAGAAAGGATCTACGATTTCATTTTTGATATATCCGCATATTCAAAAGAGGATGTGGAGATTTTATTAAGTTCCATTGATACTAGTAGGCTAAAAAGGTATATATTTTGCTCCTCCGGAGCAGTGTATAAGCCCACTAATCTTGAAATGCAAGAATACTTTGAAAAAGGAGAAAATCCTAATTGGGGAAAATATGGTATAGATAAAAAAGAAGCAGAGGACTTTATTATTAATAGTGGAGTACCATATATTATTTTTAGACCAACATATATTTATGGTGAAAATAATAATTTATATAGAGAAATATATTTTTTTGATAGAATTAAAAGTAATAAAACAATCCCTATGCCTTATGGGAATAATTCTAAAACTCAATTTATTCACATTGAGGATTTAGTTAGAGTATTTGAAAGTGCCATGCATAATAAAAATTGTTGTAAGACTTACAATGTAACCAATAGTGAACTTATTTCATGGGAAGACTTTATTAAAGCCTGTGGAGAAGTTATTGGCGAAAATCCTGTTATCAAGAAAATAGATATAACTCCAATCAACATAGAGACAAGATCATATTTCCCTTTTAGAGATATAAACTATATGCTTAATATAGAAAGATTAGTAGAGGATGACCTTTACGTTCCAATTATTTCATTAAAAGAGGGATTGAGAAAAACTTATGAATGGTACATAGATAAAAACCCAAAATTAAAGGACTTGAGAATGAATAAGGTTGAGGAACTATCGATAGAATAGTAGAAAAGACAAAATTAATATTGTTAAAAGGAGTGGGAGTATGAAAAAAAATTTTTTTTTGGTTAGTATTTTAATTATTGGAGTTTCCGTTATATTAACGGGGTGTATTCCAGGCGATGGTACATATACTACATCAACACCAGCAGGTTTTTTTTGGGGAATCTGGCATGGTTGGGCTGCACCAATTTCGCTTGTTCTAGGGTTTTTCCATAAAGAAATAAGGATTTATGAAGTTATAAATACAGGTTGGACATACGATTTAGGTTTCTACATGGCTATTATTAGTGGGTTTGGGGGAATATCATTGTTTCGTAAAAAGAATTCGGATTAAAATAATTAAAAAATGATTTTTAGATTTCTAAATTAGATCTTTAAATAAGGGGGAAATTAAATTGTTAGTGGTAAAAAATCTTACTAAAAATTTTAAAAGTTTTGTAGCGGTAGATGGGGTTTCTTTTGAGGTTAATGCGGGGGAAATACTAGGTCTCATAGGAGAAAATGGAGCTGGAAAAACAACTATAATGAGAATGCTTGCTACTATGCTTAAAGTTACAAAAGGGGAAGGGAAAATCTCAAACTATGATTTAGCATCAGAACCTGAAAATGTTAGAGGGGAGATCGGTATTTTATTTGGTGGAGAAGTTGGTCTATATGACAGACTTACAGCTAGAGAGAATATAATGTACTTTGCTGAACTAAATGGAATGGAAAGCGAGGATGCAAAAAAAAGTATTGAGGAGCTTATAAAAGAACTTGAGATGGAGGAATTTATTGATAAAAAGGTAGGTAAGTTTTCTAGAGGTATGAAGCAAAAGGTTGCAATTGCAAGAAGTATTGTTCACAAACCTTCAGTTATGCTATTTGATGAACCAAGTACTGGCCTTGATGTCTCAGCCACAAGGCTTATCCAAGATTTTATATTTAAGTGTAAATCAGAAAATAAGACAATAGTTTTCTCAAGTCATAGCATGAGAGAGGTTGAAAAACTCTGTGATAGAGTGGTTATAATTCATAAAGGAAAGTTAGTAGAACAAGGTACTATAGCTAAGTTAAAAACAAAGTATAAAAACGAAGATATTGAAGATATTTTTGTTAAGCTAATAGGAGGTAACCATGAATAAGTTAGTTAGTGTAATATTATTTAAAGAACTTAAAGACATGCTTAGAGATAAAAAGACGATAATAGTAAGTTTATTGATACCACTTTTATTAATGCCCTCATTAAGCTTTGTTTTAGGAAAAACTATGAATAGCGCTGAGGCTGATGTTAAAGAAAACACGAAAATTATGATGGTGGATAAGGGAAATAGTAGTATCAGCAAAGCTTTAAAAGAAGATAAAACTATTAAGTTTGAAACTTATAAGGATGGTGAAGCAGCTGTAAAAGATGGAAGTGCACTTCTATTTATTGAAATACCACAGGATTTCGACACTAATATTTCAAGTGGTAATATTTCAAACTTAAAAATATTTTATGATAATACAAGCCAAAAGTCCTCTATTGCACTAGGTAAGATAACGGGAATAATAGATACCTTTAGTAAACAAATAGTTGCGGATAGATTAACAAAACAAAATATTGATATAAAGATATTAACACCTATAAACATTGCTACAACAAGTTTTCAAAAGGAAGAAAATGCGCAAGGACAAATGTTATTAAGTATGTTCATTCCTATGTTTGTACTCTTATATAGTGCCACAGGAACTCTTGCGGCGGCCACAGACCTGGGGGCAGGGGAAAAGGAAAGAGGTACCCTTGAACCACTTTTAACAACAAAAGCCGGAAGACATTACATATTAACAGGAAAACTCTTTGCAATAACTATAATGGGTTTTATTGTTTCGTTATGCTCAATGATAGGATTTCTAATTTCAATAAAAATTCCTGGTGGAATGTTTGATACTGGAAGTTCATCAATTAGTTTAAGTTACGGAGCAATTGCTTTAATTGGAGTTATAACAATAATAACAACAATGTTTTTTGGTGCACTTGAATTGGGTGTAAGCATATATGCTCGTTCCTTCAAGGAAGCTCAAACCTATCTACTTCCATTTACTATTGTTCCAATTTTTGCCGCATATGGAACTATGGCTATGGATGCAAAAAGTATACCTTTTCTTTATTTTAATATACCTATGATTAACGTAAGTTCGGTGGTCAAGGAGCTAATAAGTGGAATTTATAATTACGGACATATAGGTATTACAATATCATGGTCTATAGTATACACCATAGCAGCTATTATTCTAGCAAGATATATGTTTAATAAGGAAAGTGTAATATTTAGATCTTAATAAATCAAAAAATAAAGTAAAAGCCTGAGAATTAATCTCAGGCTTTAGTTTATTACAAAATAATTCTTTTAAAAATCATTAAAACTGAGCAAGAGACAAGAACTATAAGGACTAATGCTTGATCATTTCAATAATATCATTAGATTCAATACCTTCTAAGCTTTTAGGAATTTTTATGTACATTATCGTATCTATAAAAAATCCTAATGAACTTTGGTTATTCTGAGTACTAGCATTTTTCAAAAATTGACTTGTTGTAAAATCAAGGTTAAATTGCGCTATATTAACCTTATAATTTTCATCTTCCACTAACACCAATTCATCTTTAGTAAGTTGAACTTTTGAAGGGCTAGTCATATTTGTTATATTAATACCTTGATAAGTTGTATTTATCATATAATTTAATACTTCTATTTTTCCGTCATCAACATTCTTCCGATCTACAACTACTTTCATATTATTAGAATTAATGATTTTAAGTTTTTTATCACTATAGTTAAAACTCCAATTATCCTTTTGTACAAAAATTTTAGAATCCTGAAAATTTCCTTTGGATATTAAATTAGATATATTATCCCTATTGGATTTAGTTACTAAACCCTCATTGGTAGTTTCAGTTTTGATAAAGTTTTTCTGGGGTATTAGATTTAAGGTAACTGCTGAAACAATAAGAAGAAAACAATATAAGAAAAAAAACTTTTTTTGGTACCCTGAGGATATAAAAGGTATCTTCACTTTTTTTATAATTATAATACCTAGAATAAATACTATTAATATTATAATCATTAAAGAAAATAATTTCATTTTCTTACCCCCATTCTATTGGATAAAATTACTGCTCCAGAGAAAAATATTATTGCTGTTAGTAAAGCTTTCACACCAAATAATAAAAGTGAATTCTCTAGGGTATAAAAAGTAATGATCTTATTAAAAAAATCGTTGGAAATAGGGCTTAAGCCTTGTAGAACTAGTAAACCTACAGTGACTATAGGCAAAATGATTTTAAGTACTGGATTGAGTAGTAGAAGGATTCCAAATAGATAACTGATACTCATAATCAAAATCAAGTAAAACAACAAACTAATAATGGACAGTAACAAGGTTTTAGGTGGTATATTAAAATTTTCTCCAATTATAAACTTACTACCAACTTTAAAATAGTAAAATAGTCTTAAAACAGTGACGCTAAGAGAAGTTGTGATACTACCAACTAGGGCTGCGGTAAGTAAAATTGCCACATTAGAAAGATTACTACTTAATCTGTTTGATATAAAGGTAAAATCCATATCTGTGCAATTTTTTCCTGTTAGAATAAAAGCATTACTTATTCCCCAAATAATAGTGAATATAATTACTATATTACCGGATATTCCGAAAATAGTAATATGGTTTGTACTTATAGATGAAACAGTACCAGTACTAAAAAAAATGCTGGCCATTTGAACTATAGCAAGAATAAAAAATATTCCGAAATTAGCCTTAAGTTTAAAAGCGTATTGTATTTTTGAAATTTTAAACACATTAGTTTCTATTAAAGACATCATCAATACCTCCTCCAGATTTAGTTGTGAGATAAATACATAAATCATCCGTAGAAATAGTAGATATTTCTACATTAGATAGCTTTAATTTTTGTAAAACAGCCTCAGTATAATCATTTTTTACAACTACAAATTTCTCGTTCTTGCTCAACATTTCAGAGTAGATAATTTCTTTATGGTCTAAAAAATTGTCGATTAACTTAGTGTTACCCCGAAATCCAACCGCCATTTCTTTTAGTTCTATCACGGGAAGTTGAAGTACTTTTGTACCGTCTTTTATTAATAATATATTCTCTAAAATATCCTCTATTTCTGAAAGTAAATGACTGGAGATAATAATACTTCGCCGGAGGTACTTTTTGTAAAACCTGCCATAATTTTAAGTAAGGTGGTTTTTCCAGCGCCGTTTCTTCCAATAAGTCCGGTTATAGTGTTTTCTTCTATGGTAAAGGAAAGATTATTTAGTGCTTTAGTATTT
>JACMJL010000061.1 GCA_014380625.1 Clostridiaceae bacterium | reverse complement strand
TTAATTTATATGCTATTATTACATTTAATAATATCTTACCATTGAGTTTAAAGCAATAATTGTTAATCTATATTCTGAAAATAATTAAATTTTCAATCTATTATAGGCTTCATTTATGCTAATTTCATATAAAAGCATTATTTCACTAGCTAGAAGGTGTTTTACTTTTTCAAGTATTTTCTCTTCTCCACCTGGTAACTCTTCTTCTTCTTGTAAAAAATATAAGTCTCTTAAAACTTCACACATATCAATTGTTCTTCCTGATAATATTTTATTATTGTTTTTTCTGTATCTTTTATTCCAGTTCATCTCCAACTTATCTGTAGTTTGCCCCAATATCTTTAAAGCTTCTTCAACATCTATTTTATTTCCTATAGACCTTATTTTGTAAGTATCGATTCTCTCAACGGGAATTGAAAGATCCATATCATCAACTATTAAGTATATTATAACATATTCTTTTTCTATTTCCTGAAAACTTCTTAGTCCAATATCTAAAACTATGCCAGCACCATAATTAGGTATGAATATTTTGTCACCAATATTTATCACGCTTATCCCCCTATTAATAAAAGCATTCTTGCTTTATTATATAGGTGTACATAAAATTATGTACTAAGGTTTTATTGACAAAATTATCTTAAAAAAACTATAATTATACTAGAGATGTTAAAAGCTTTATAAGGAGATGAACTTAATGAAAGATGTTATATTTGATGACTTTCAAAATAGTGTAGATGAATCACTACTAAGACACAGAAGTATTATAGATATAATGACAAAACTTCAAGAATCTCAAGCTAGAATAAATAGAGCAGTAGCAAAAACTGTTACAAACTGTGGTTGTATTGAAATTCATTCAACTAAACAACAACGACCGGACGATAATGACATCGATAATATGGAGGATTTAAAGAATTTCTTAAACCCTAAAATCAATGGTGAAGTTTGTGAAAGCTGTAGGGGTGTTATTGAAAACGAAATAGGCAATAACCTATTTTATCTTGCATCACTTTGCAACGTCTTAAATCTAAACCTTTATGACATATTACTTAAAGAATACGATAAAATTAATACCTTAGGAAAATATTCCTTGAGATAACTAATAGTTCTTTTCCTAACATTGATAAAAAGATATTCTATGTTAGACATACGAAAGAAAATAACAAGTTAAATATGCAAAGTAGACTAGCACATTGACTTGTTATTTTTAATAATCTTATAGTTGTTTATCTAGCATAAATTGCTCTCTTAATCGCCTAAGTCCACTTTTAATAGCCCTTGCTCTAGCTTCACCTATACCTTCAATCATGTCTAATTGCTCATAAGTTGCCTCAATTATGGCCTTAAGTTCTTTAAAATGCTTAACGGTATTTTCAATTACACCTAAGGGTATTCTTGGTATTTTAGTTAACATTCTATATCCCCTTGGTGATATAAGTGTATCTACTAGCGTTACCCCTGTATATCCCAAAATTTTAGAAATATAATCTAATTGTAATAATTCCTCTTGACTCATATTCTGTATTTGTTTATAAATCTCCCCGCAATCTAAATCCGCCTGGCAGTAATCTCTAATTAATAGAATTTCATCCTGTTCAACATATTTAACTAATTCATTTAATTGCATGGAAATAAGCCTTCCTTCATTGCCTAACTCACATATGTATCTTTCAATTTCTCCTACAATTCTCATTACCATTTCAGTTCTTTGTATAGCTGTTATAACATCAAATAAAGTATCCAAATCTTGAAACTCTAATAGATTAAGATTACCCACTACCCTATCTAATACCGATACATACTTTTCTAAAGTTTGAAGTGCTTGATTAGCTCTTCCCAAAATAACACTGCTGTCTCTTAAAACATATTTTACATCACCTTTATAAACTGTTATTATATTTCTTCGCTGAGATATAGCAATTACTATTGTATTTATTTGTTTTGCAACCCTATTTGCAGTTCTATGACGTGTCCCCGTTTCCAGGGTAGGAATATTAGACTCAGGTGTAAGCTGAGTATTTGCATATAATATTTTTTTTAAATCTGAACTTAAAATAATTGATCCATCCATTTTTGCTAATTCATAAATATAGGAAGGTGAATAGTCTGCATTAATTGCAAAACCGCCATCCACAAGTTTTAAAACCTGTTCATTATCACCTAAAACTATGAGACCTCCAGTTTTAGCTCTCAATATATTTTCAAGACCTTCTCTTAACTGAGTTCCTGGAGCCATAAGCTTTAATATACCCATCAGTTCCTTATCCTTTTCTACTCTCATACAAAAATCACCCGCTTCACTAAAAAACTTTACTTATAATCTCACTTAATGACGCAACGCCTATGACGTTTGCTTCTTTAATCACGATTTTATCCTTATTTCTAAAAGGTACTACTATACTCTCAAAACCCATCTTATAGCCCTCATTTACTATTCTATCACAAAAGGCAACTGGGCGCACTTCGCCTGTTAAACCTACTTCTCCAACTACTAACATTTTATTCAACTTGAACTCACGTCCCTTACTAGATGAAATTAATGCAAGGGCTAATCCTAAATCTGCAAAGGTGCCATCAATATTTAAACCACCTACTACATTCACATACACATCAGAATTATAAAAAGGAATTTTTAACTTTTTTTCAAGTACTGCTAAAATCAGATTAAGCCTAGCAGTATCAACCCCTACAGCTGTTCGTCTGGGAAAAGCTGCTTTAGTTTCACTTACAAGCGCTTGTATCTCCACAAGAATGGGTCTTGTACCTTCCATTATTCCAACTACAACTGAACCCTCTTGTTTAAAGTTAACTTCCTCTAAAAAAACACCTGAAGGATTTAATATTTCTACAAGTCCTTCTTGCCTCATTTCAAAAACCCCAATCTCACTAGTGGTTCCGAAACGATTCTTTATAGTCCTAAGTATTCTAAATTCTTCTGTTCTTTCCCCTTCGAAAGAAAGAACTGTATCCACCATATGTTCTAAGACTCTTGGTCCTGCCAATTCTCCTTGTTTAGTTACATGAGCCACAATGAAAAAAGGTATATTCTTGTTCTTTGCGATTCTCATAAGGTCATTAGAGCACTCTCTAACTTGTGACACACTACCAGGAGCAGAATTTAATGCTGGTTTGAAAAGAGTTTGAATTGAATCTATTATTACAAAAACATATTCCATATTTTTTACATGTTCCTCAATAAGCTCTAAATTTGTTTCAGATAATATATAAACATCAGGAGAAATAACTCCTAATCTATCTGCTCTTATCTTTATCTGCTCTTCTGACTCCTCCCCAGATATGTATAGTACTTTCCCATAGGTGGATGCAATATTACTTGCAGCTTGAAGTAAAAGCGTAGACTTACCAATACCCGGTGCCCCTGAAATCAAAGTTAGGGAGCCCTTTACAATCCCTCCACCAAGTACCCTATTAAGTTCGACTACTCCTGTATTATACCTTTGAAATTCTCCAGATTTAATATTTATAATACTTTTAGGTTCATTTCCATTTCCTAATGCTACAATTTTTGGTACAGTAGTAATTGATTTTACTTCCTCCACCATGGTATTCCATGCACTACAATCAGGGCATTTACCTATCCATTTTGGGGTTTCAAAGCCACATTCTTGACAAACAAAAACATTTTTGACTTTAGCCACTTAACGCCCTTCTTTCCTTGCTTTACTAGAAATTAATTATACTATACTGTTATAATTTTTGATAGAACAATATCTAAGCCATAATGAAAGGCAGCCCTTAAACTGGACTGCCCAAAGAAATAAACTTGTGGAAAACCTTTTTATACCTTGTTTAATTTATTCCTTTTAAAGCTTAATTCATCTTCACTTACAGTAACCGTTAAATCATCATTAATGTTTACATTTCCTTTTAAAATTTCTTCAGATAATTTATCTTCAACAGATTTAGTTATTTCTCTTCTAAGCGGTCTAGCTCCGTATGTGGTATCAAAGCCTTTCTTAGCAAGAAATTCCTCAGAGGCATCATCAAAGAAAATATTTATATTTTGTTCCTTTAATCGATCTGAAACATCCCTAAGCATTAACTTAACAATTTGTTTAAGATCCTTCTCCTCTAATTGGTGGAACACAATAATGTCGTCAATCCTATTTAAAAATTCAGGTCTAAAAGAACGCTTAAGTTCCTCCATAACATAATCCTTCATTTTTTCATATTCAGTTTCCTTTTCTTTTAAACTATTACCTGTAGAGAAGCCTAAAGACTTTTGTTTCTTTATGGTAGACGCACCTACATTAGATGTCATTATAATAACTGTATTTTTAAAATTTATTGTCTTACCTTTTCCATCAGTTAATCTTCCATCCTCAAGTATTTGAAGGAGAATATTAAATACATCTGGATGTGCCTTTTCAATTTCATCAAACAATATTACTGAATAAGGATTTCTTTTTACCTTTTCAGTCAACTGTCCGCCGGCATCAAAGCCTACATATCCTGGAGGCGCTCCTATAAGTCTTGACACTGAGTGCTTTTCCATATATTCTGACATATCAATTCTTATCATATTATTTTCATCACTAAACATAGCCTCTGCTAAGGCTTTTGAAAGTTCAGTCTTCCCAACCCCTGTAGGTCCTAGAAATATAAAAGAACCAATTGGTCTCTTTGGATCCTTTAAACCCACTCTTGCTCTTCTTACAGACCTAGCTACTGACTTTACCGCTTCCTCCTGGCCGATTACTCTTTCATGAAGTATTTCTTCAAGTTTAAGTAATCTTTCTGATTCCTTTTCAGTTAACTTTTGTACTGGAATATTGGTCCAACGTGATACAACCCTTGCAATTTGAGGTTCTCCCACCACATTAGCAGATGTATTATTTTGCATCTTCCAATCATTTTTAGCCTCTTCCAACTGATTCCTTAATTCCTTTTCCGTATCTCTTAACCTTGCTGCCTTTTCAAAATCTTGAACATTTATTGCATCAGATTTTTCTTTTTCTACATTTTCCAACTCGTCTTCAAGGTTTTTTAAATCTAAAGGTGCAGTTAAATTATCAATTCTAGCTTTAGCTCCAGCTTCATCAATAAGATCAATGGCTTTATCCGGTAAAAATCTATCAGTAATATACCTATCAGAAAGGTTAACAGCAGCCTCAAGCGCCTCATCTGTAATCTTAACCCTATGATGTGCTTCATATTTATCCCTTAACCCTCTTAAAATTTGAACTGCTTCTTCCTTAGTTGGCTCACCTACAGTAACTGGCTGAAATCTTCGTTCAAGAGCCGCATCTTTTTCAATGTTCTTCCTATATTCTTCAATTGTTGTAGCACCAATACATTGGATTTCTCCTCTTGCCAAAGCTGGTTTTAATATATTTGAAGCATCAATAGCACCTTCTGCTGCACCAGCTCCAATTAAAGTGTGAATTTCATCAATGAAAAGAATTACATCTCCTGAATTCCTTATCTCCTCCATTACCTTTTTCATTCTTTCTTCAAATTCACCTCTATATTTTGATCCTGCAATCATGGAGGAAAGATCCAAACTAATAACTCTCTTATTCCTTAATATTTCAGGTATATTACTCGAAGCTATTTTTTGCGCTAACCCTTCTGCTATTGCTGTTTTACCAACTCCTGGATCTCCGATTAAACAAGGATTATTTTTAGTTCTTCTGCAGAGTATTTCAAGTAGTCGCTCTGTTTCTTTATCTCTCCCTATTACTGGGTCGAGTTTACCTTCCCTTGCCATCTCAGTTAAATCTCTTCCATATTGATTCAATGTTTGCGTGTCAATTTTCCCTACACTTGTTCCAGAAGACTTTTCTTGTTCTGGTTCACCCTGAAGACCTTTAATTAGTTCCTTTCTCAATTTATCAAAGTCTACGCCTAAATTACTTAGAATTGTAAAAGCTACACCCTCTGATTGTTTTATAAGCGCAAGCAATATGTGCTCTGGACTAATGTAGTTGTGATTCAAGGTTCTTGCTTCACTTAAACTATCTTCAAGTATTCTTTTAGTTCGCGGTGTGATAGGTATTTCATTTTTACTTAATTCTATATCACCCATTCCCTCATATTCCTCTATTAATCCTCTTACATCTTCCAAAGAAACAGCCATATCCTTTAGGCACTTTTCAGCAATTCCATCCTGTTCTTTTAATATTCCTAGTAATATATGTTCTGTCCCAACATATCCATGCTTAAATAACTGAGCATCCTCCTGAGCATAAAACAATACCTTTTGAGCTCTTTCCGTAAATTTATCAAACATCATAATAACACTTCCAATCTATTTTAATATTTCTTTAATAATTTCTGCCCTCTTTAAGTCTCTTTCTCTTTCCGAAAGCTTAACCCCTAGATTTTTCTGAAGAGATGCTGGCTGGGTTGCAACAAGTAAGGAATTCAAAATTTTAATATCCATTTCCTTTATTATACCCATTTCTACTCCCATCCTTACATTGGATAAATTATATAAACATTCTTTATTATTAATTAATATTGCAGATTTTAATAATCCAAGAGATCTAAAGATCTTATCATCTAACTCATATTTATATTTTCTAAGCATATGCTCCCTTGAAAGCTTCTCTTGAGTAATTATTTTATTTATAACCGCAGTTAAGTTGTTTATAATTTCTTCCTCCTGTAGCCCTAAGGTTACTTGATTAGAAATTTGATAAAAATTACCTAAAGCCTGTGAGCCTTCACCATATAGTCCTCGAAGGGTCATTCCAACCTGGGTTAATGCTTTAAATACACCTGTGATCTCCTCATTCATGGCTAAAGCAGGAAGATGAACCATAGCTGATGCCCTCATCCCTGTACCAATGTTTGTTGGGCAAGTAGTAATATACCCAAATTTTTCATTAAATGCAAAGTCTAAATTTTCTTCTAAAAGATCATCTACCTTAATAGCCATTTCAAAAGCTTCTGTTAGATTTAAACCTGCTGTAATACATTGTACCCTTAAATGATCTTCCTCATTTATCATAATACTTATAGTTTCTTTTGAATCTATAATAAAAGCTGCTTTACTGCTATTGGTAAGTAACTTATGACTAACCAAATGTTTTTCTAAAAATGCTTCTTGAGAAGTTTTATCTTCATTCCACATATATATAGTTTTAAAAAGTTCTCTATTATTTGAAAACTTATAAAATGCATCTTCAACATCTTTTATTACACTTTTACTTCTCTCATCATCTAATCTATTAGGAAAAGCTATATCTTTTACATTCCTAGCCAATCTTATTCTACTACTTACTACTAAACTATCATTCTGATTTTGTCCAATTATCCAATTTTCCATACTTACATCTCCTTATTAATACCCTGGATTCCTCTTATTTCATCTCTAATCTCAGCAGCCTTTTCATATTCTTCTGATGTTATGGCTTTGTTAAGATCTTCTTTTAACTTCAATAACTGTCTTTTCCCCATTATTTCCTTTCCCGACTTTTTAGGTATTTTACCAACATGTTCTATATTACCTTGAACTCTTTTTATAATAGGAACTAATGAATCCTTAAAACTTTCATAGCATTGGCTACAACCCATTAGTCCAGTTTTTTTAAATTCAGTATAACTCATGCCACAATTCTTGCAGGTCTGAATATTAACAGTAGTACTTTGAGAAGATTGATTAACATAATCAATTATTCCTCCCAGTAGATCCTGCACTGTAAAAGTATTACTCAATCCAATACTGCTTATATCTACAAAACTCATACCATTTAATTCATTTGCGCAACTATCACAAAGACTATATTCCTGCTTTGCTCCATTCATAAGTTTTTTAATATGAACCGTAGCTTCATTTTTTTTACAATTGTCACATAACATATTTATCACCTCTTAAAATATTTAAATAGACTTTTCATAAAAGCATTACTATTAACATTGACTTAAGAATATCTGCTCTAATTTTATTTCTTTCTTTATTGCAATTATATAATGTTCTATCATTTACAGAGCTTTTCATTAAATTTGCTTCTCTCTCATCTATAAGATCTGTATCCTTTAAGCCATTAATAATCGATGCAGCTCTATCGTAGGTTATATCTTCTCCTATTTTTTTAATTATTATATCCATAATAGGTCCACTAGACTGCATTTCAATTCTTCTAATGACTATACACCCGCCACCACCTCGTCTACTTTCGATATAATACCCTTTGTTAGTTGTAAATCTAGTAGTCAATACATAGTTTATCTGAGAAGGAGAACATTTAAAATGAACTGCAAGCTCATTACGCTGAATTTCCAACTTAAAGTTCTGGCTTTCATCGAGCATATTCTTTATAAAAACTTCAATTATATCCGATAGCCTTGGCATAATATCTTCCTTTCTAACTTTGTCTTTCTTTGACCTTTATATAATCATATTATTTTAAGTTATTATATTCAACGATAGTTTTTTACTATTTTACACCAAAATAGGCTATATATCTTATTTACTTAAAGTTAGCCTTAATTTACATAGCTTTTATTAATTTATTGAAATGAGGTGTATGATTTGCTATACTTTAAGAATATCTAGGAAAATTTTTGATTTTTTAGGAGGTTCTATATGAGAAAGGCCTATCTTTTTATTTTCTTCGTAGCTCTTGTTTCAATTGCTATAGGTGGTCTATTATTTTTATCTACAGGTAATTTCTCTTTTATTACTCAAGATAAAGCAGACACAAAACCTACAAATACAAAAACTATTAGTTTAGACAACTCTAATGAAATTTATATTAAAGCCTCTAGTGCGAATATAAACGTTATAGCGGAAGATAGAGATGATGTTAAGGTTAATTTAATAAGTAGTAAGAATTCTATCTCAACTTATACAGAAGATAATAAACTGTATATCACGGTGGCTCCTATTTCTAATAAGAATTTCTTTTTTAACTTTGGGGCAAGTGCTAGATTAAACATTATACTTCCAAAGAACTTTTCAAATAAATTATCAGTAGGAAGCTCTTCTGGAAATATGTCTCTAAGCAACATGACTTTATCAAATCTAGATTGCAGCACAAGCTCAGGGAACCAAACTATGAAAGATTTACTAATCACAACCTTAAGTTCCTCTTCTTCCTCTGGAACGATAAGTAGTACTTCTATAACTGCAGTGAATTCATCCTTTAAGAGTAGTTCTGGCGCTATATCCTTAAAAAAATTCTCCGGAAATGTGGTAACCAGCACTTCTTCTGGCAATACAAAAATTGATTACAAGGAATTTAGCAATACATTAACTGCCAACTCCTCTTCTGGAAGTGTACGGATAACGCTACCGGGAAATTCGGAATTTAATTTAAATGCCACTTCAAGTTCTGGAAATGTTAATTGCTCATTCCCAATAGAAGTTAATGATAATAGGAAAAAAAACACCCTTCAAGGTACTGTTAAAAATGATAAAAACAAAATTTTTATACGTACCGCTTCAGGTAATATTAGTATTAATAATTAATAAAATAAGGGCCTGTCTCAAAATAGCAGTATAATTACTTAATATTTAGTATATTATACCGCTGTTTTATTTTGAGACAGCCTCCTGTTTATCTTATTCTTAAATATACATTTAAATTCTGTTTAATTCTCCTAGCTTCCTCTAAATCATTTGTATTAATGTCTACATGATTTCCCATAACTTCTTCATCAAAGGTTCTAAAGCCCTCTAGTTGAAGATGCTTATCAATATCAGAAATTTCCTCCCCTTGAGCAAGCAAGCTTTTATTTCCAACATAATCTCCATTTACATATACTTCATAACTATCATGATTAATGATACCTTCATCTTTGCCATAATCAATTCCTGTATAAAATGGTATACCACCAGAATTATTATTCCATCCGAACATTTGCATTGGATCACACTCCTTTAGTTAATATGTAGATAGTTTCTCCAAGGACTATCTTATTATTCACTTTACATATTTTTACTATTAAAACGTTTTATTTTTTCAATATTCAGTTAATTTTATTTTGAATGTGCTATAATTAATATAGCTATAACTAGTAGGAAGCCTTTTAAACCCTACTAACACTAAAATATTTTAGAGTCTTTATACAAGGAGGTATTTCAATGGGAGATAAAAGTCCGAAGAATAAAGAAAAAAAGAAGAAGAAAAATGAAAAGACAGTTAGTTCTCCAATTTCACAAGCAGCGCCACTAAAGAAATCTAAATAGGGAAATTCAAATAGACCTACAAAAGCAACATTGCTTTAACGTAGGTCTATATATTTTAATGTACTGTCCTTACCTAAAACTTTCTATAGCCTTTTTAGCCCATGTTGAATCATTATATATGGACCTTCCAACTCCAATTAAATCCGCTTTCCCTTCCATTAGTAGTTCCTCAGCAACTTGGACTTCAGTAATTCCTCCAGTTAAAATAACAGGAATAGATACCACTTCTTTAATAGCCTCTGTAAGGGACTCAAAATAGGCTTTACCAACAAAACCTGGCACAGTAAATCCATTAAAACCTCCAGAAATATCAAGGATTGCTACCCCAGCCTTTTCAAACTCTTTCACTGCAATTTTACTATCCTCTATGGTGGTTCCACCCTCCATATAATCTGAAGCGCCCAGTCTTAGTAAAATTAAGAAATCTTCGCCAACAGCTTCCCGTACTTCTTTGATTATTTCAAGATGAATTCTAATACGATTATGTACATCTCCACCATATTGGTCCTGTCTTTTATTTGTAAGCGGTGAGAAAAATTGATTAAGCAGATACCCATGAGCTGAATGGATTTCCACTCCATCAAAACCTGCAGCTTTTACTCGCACTGCAGCATCTTTAAAAGATTTAATTATATGTTTAATTCCAACGTCATTGAGTTCTATTGGGACAGAACCTAAACGCGGGTTAAATATTGCTGAAGGACCTACAACCTCAAGTCCAGTTACCTCATTCTTTGCCGCACTTCCCGCATGATTAATTTGCATTACAACCTTAGAACCATTGTTATGAACAATGTCAGCTAACTCACTTAAGCCTTCCACCACACTATCCTCTGCCACAGAGAGTTGTTGATTACTAGCTTTTCCTTGTTGGTTAATAAAGCTATGTTCAATGATTATCAAGGATATATCTCCACCCTTAGATTTCTCATTATAATATTCTAAAACAGCTTTGCTAATCTTCCCATCTTCCTGGCCTTTTGATGTAGCCATGGGAGGCATAATTAATCGATTGAATAAAGTTAAATTTCCTATTTGAAGGGGTTTATTTAAGTAAGTCATACTTCACGCTCCTTGTTTTTATTATATTATAAGTCATAACGAAAAAAATATATAGTAAGTCTGCTAGCCTTCTCTAATCCTGCCGCAGTAACTCAGTATATTTTTAAACCTACATTATTTGACTATTTTTCTATGGTTAATTATAATATTACTTAATATAAATTTCGAATTAAAATGGAGGTGCCCTATATGTCTTTTAAATTGCCTAAGTATATTCGTCCTGACTTTACAAAAGAGCTCTTCCGATGCTCGCCAAATGTTAAAACTGGTTTAGTAACCATAAAAGGAACTTCTCCTAAAAATTATCATGCCACTTCTATTTACCCTGAGTACTTCAAAATAGATAACAAGTGGATATTAGCACCTGAAAGCCGAATGGATTGTGTTGTTGTGCTAGAAAGCAATGATACCGTTGCAGTAAAAGAATTTAGAAATCTAGAAGTTAATGATATTGTGGTCTTAGGAAGATCAGAAAACGGTGAAGAAGGTATTTATATTCAAACAGACCCTTTTAGCTATGAAATAAAAGGTAGCGATTGTGAAACTAGTACAGATACTCAATCCTTTTCCTTTAGAACAGGTCGATCACGAGAAACTACCTTCTCCAGGGACTACGATAACCTTTATAAATTATTAGAATATGAAAAAAAGTATGGATATATAATTTGGGTTCTAGGACCTGCCATTGTATTTGATCATGATTCTAAAAATGCTATGGAAAGTTTAATTAATAATGGTTATGCCCATGCTATTTTTGCAGGAAATGCTCTTGCTGTTCATGACATAGAGGGATCCTTGCTTGGAACAGCACTAGGGCAAAATATTTATACTCAGAATTCTGATTTTAATAGTCATTATAATCATATCGATATTATTAATATGGTTAGGAAGGCGGGCTCCATAGAAAACTTTATTGAAGATGGCACAATAAGCAAAGGTGTTGTTTATTCCTGTATTAAAAACAATGTTCCCCTTATCCTAGCTGGTTCTATTCGCGATGACGGACCACTTCCAGGTGTTATTTCTGATGTATACCAGTCTCAAGAAGTCATGAGAAATCACTGCAAAAAAGCAACTACTGTTATTTGTCTAGCCACCATGCTTCATACTATTGCTACGGGAAACCTGACTCCAATGTATAAAGTTGAAGGTCAAGAAGTTAGACCTGTATATATTTATACTGTAGATGTATCTGAATTTGCGGTTAATAAACTTAGAGATAGAGGAAGTCTTGAAATTACTTCAATAGTAACAAATGTTCAAGATTTCGTAGTAAATATAGAACATAATGTTTCGTCACAGGCATAGCATAATTAAATTTCAATTTCATATTATCTTAATAGTAGCATTTTTAGAAAGGTAAAATTGATTTGAAAGTTATAATTATTGGTGGAGGTTGGTCTGGTTGTGCTGCTGCAATTGCTGCTAAAAAAGCAGGAGCGCAAGTAGAGTTATACGAAAGAACAGATTTACTTTTAGGCCTTGGAAATGTTGGTGGCATAATGAGGAATAATGGAAGATATACCGCTACCGAAGAGCTCATTAACCTAGGAGCTGGAGAGCTATTTCACATAACTGATGATAATACTAAGCATAAAAACCTGGACTTTCCTCACCACAAACACAGTTCTTTATATGATGTAGGGAAAGTTGAACCAGAAGTAACAAAACTTTTATTAAATATGGGAATTCAAGTAAACCTTATATCTAGGGTAGTAAATGTAGAAAAAGAAGAAGCCCGTATAAAGTCTATTAAGCTTGAAGATGGTAGTTCAGCTTACGGCGATGTTTTTATTGATACCACTGGATCTACGGGTGGCATGCCTAATTGTTTAAAATATGGCAACGGCTGTGTCATGTGTGTTTTAAGATGCCCTACCTTTGGTAACAGAGTTAGTATTAGTGAAAAAGCAGGTGTTAAAGATGTACTCTCAGAGCGATATGATGGGGGTATAGGTGCTTTTAGCGGTTCCTGTGAAATACCTAAGGATAGTTTATCAGATGAACTTATAAATGAACTAGATGAAAAAGGTGTAGTTATATTAAAGACACCTAAAGGTGATGTTAATCCTAGCAAGTTAAAGCTAAAGGTGTGTCAACAATATGACTATCAAGAGTTTGCTGAAAACATGATCCTACTTGACACTGGGCATATAAAACTTATGACACCCTATTATCCCCTAGATAAATTAAGAAAAATAAAGGGACTTGAAAGAGTTAGATTTATGGATCCCTATTCAGGTGGCAGAGGTAATTCTATTAGGTATTTAGCTGCTGCACCTAGGGGCAATGATATGGCGGTAACAGGCGTGGAAAATTTATTTTGTGCCGGTGAAAAATCAGGATTTTTCATTGGCCATACGGAAGCAATTTGTACCGGCTCCTTGGCTGGACATAACTCAGTTCGCTTTTTATTAAAGCTTCCCTTACTTTTACTACCTGACTCGCTATGTACTGGTGATATTATATCTTATGCAAATCATATATTATCCACTCCCGAAGGAAAAAAAGTTAAACTTTCTTTTTCAGGTTCAGTATACTTTGATAGAATGAATTCCTTAGGTTTATATTCCATAAATAATGAAGAAATTAAAAATAGAGTTAAAAGTTCAGGCCTTGAAAATATCTTTAATAAAAGATTATTTTAAATTTATAAAAGGGGCTGTCTCAAAACGGGGATAATTCTTATTAATAATTTTCTTAGAGACCTTAGTATGGTTTATCCCAGTATTTAGAGACAGTCCCACTCTTATATTTTATGCCAATAGACACATTGAAAATAATGGAATATAATAAAAAATAGAGTTATGGCATAAAAAAAGTGATTAATGGAGATATGAATATGACAGTAAAAAATAGTATTAGAAATATTGGAATAGTTGCCCATGTAGATGCGGGGAAAACCACTTTAACGGAACATTTACTTTTTCAAAGTGGTTCTAGTAGAATTTTAGGTAGCGTAGATAAAGGTACAACCCATACAGATTCCTTAGATATGGAAAAGCAAAGGGGCATTTCAGTAAAAGCTGCTGAAATTGATCTTACTCACAGGGAAACCAATATCCATATAATAGATACACCCGGACATATTGATTTCAGTTCTGAGGTAGAAAGGAGCATCAGTGTTCTAGATGGGACTATAGTAGTATTATCCTCTGTGGAAGGAGTTCAACCTCAAACAGAGATATATTTTAATGCTATAAAGGAGTTAAATATACCCTCTATATTCTTTATAAATAAACTTGATCGAATTGGATCATCTCCTTATAAAACTATAAAGAATATGAAGAAACTTCTTACACATAAGCTTGTACCACTGCAGGTAGTCTATGAAAAAAATAATGAATTTATTGTTTTTAATATATTTGATGAAATTAATTACACAAAAAATATATTAGAACTAAAAGAGGAAATCTATAAACGTTCCCTTGAAGAAATAATAGATATTCTAGCAGATAATAACCAAGAAATTCTAGAACAATTCTTTGAGGGTACATTAACATTAGGCATGATTAAAAGTGAGATATCCCTTCAAGCTATTCAAGGTGCAATTTACCCAGTATTGTATGGTACTGCGTTAAAAGGAGAAGGAATCAAAGAATTACTTGATGGAATAATAGATTTTTTACCTGGTCCAAAGGATTTAGATGCTTCAAAACTTTCCGCACTGGTTTATAAAATTTCCCATAACAAAACCTTAGGTAAAATAGCTCATATAAAGATATTTAGTGGTTCAATATTTACTAGAGATGATATTTTAAATGTAACTAAAAATAAAAACGAAAAGATTACTATAATAAAAAAAGTGATTAATCAAAGACCTCTTGATGTAAAATCCGCCACTAGTGGAGAATTAGTAATGGTTACTGGGCTAAATTGTAGTACCTACGATATATTAGGAAGCAAAACTCATATCCCTAAACTTAAAAGCATTGCAAATCCCCTCCTTACCTTAAGAATCTATTCCAAGATTCAAGAAGACTATATAACTTTAGTTGAAGCCTTAAATATACTTCAAGAGGAAGACCCGCTTCTTAACATGCAATGGATAAAGGAGAAGAAAGAAATTCATCTTCAAATCATGGGCAAAATTCAATTAGAATATATAGAGACCGTGTTAGTGGAAAGATTCAATTTACAAGTTACCTTTGGCCCACCTTCTGTTATCTACAAAGAAACGCCTTTAGGTAGTGGGTATGGAGAATCCCATTATACTATGCCAAAACCTTGCTGGGCTATAGTGGAATTCTTAATTGAGCCCCTCCCCAAAGGAGCCGGTGTGATTTATGAATCTCAAGTAAGAACTGAAAAGGTAAAGTTAAAGTATCAGAGGGAAATAGAAGATAACCTAGATAGAATTCTAAGTCAAGGAATTTATGGCTGGTCTGTGACCGATTTAAAAATAACCTTTTGTTCAGGTGAGGACCATGTTATGCATTCACGTTCAGGCGACTTTGCTACCTCCACAGCCATGGGCATTATGAGAGGTCTAAGGGAAATAGGAACAACCCTTTTAGAACCCATGATAAATTTTAGGATTATTGTTCCAGAGGATATAGGTGGAAGGATTTTAAATGATATTGTTAAAATGCGAGGAAGTTTTGAAACTCCACTTATACATAACAAAACCTTTACCATAGAAGGAACAATGCCTGTATCCACATCCTTAGATTACCCCTCTACTTTAGGAATAATTTCTTCAGGAAAGGGCTTAATGAGTACTAGTTTCTCAGGCTATCAACCCTGCCCCTTAGAAATGGGTGCTACAAGGGAAAGAATTGGCGTTAATCCCTTAGATAGGGCTAAATATATACTTTATGTAAGAAATGCCTTATAACTAGTCTATAAATCAAGCAAAAGGAGCTGTCTCTCAAATACTTCGAGACAGCTCCTTATCTACATTCTCATTTTCCTAAAGTTCTTTATACTCCACATCAATTATCTGACCATTAGTAAACTCATTGGAGTTAACGTTACTATCACTCATGGAGACAATTACACTATCTTTTTTCTTATTTACAGATTTTAAAATTTTAGTCACTTTAAAAAACATCCAAATTATCAAGCCAATGATTAATATAAAAGGGAGTATGTTTATAAATAAATACATAACACCTACTATTATTATTGTAAAAAATGCTATACCTAATAAACTATTAAATCTTCTTACGATAAAATCCATAATTAACTCCTCTTTCTTTTTGTTATAGTATTAGTACCATTATAACATGATAAAAAGTATAAAGTGTTAACCCCAGTGTAATAATATATTAACAATGCATTAAGTTATTTATTTCCTTGGAAGTATCTCTATCCAATACTCATCTGGATCCATAATAAAATATAATCCCATAGGTTCATTTTCATAACAAATGCAATCCATTTCCTTGTGAAGTTCATGAGCTCCAGCATAATCATCAGTAACCACTGCAAGGTGAAACTCATTTTCACCAAGATCATAGGCTTCAGTTCTATCCTTTAGCCAAGTTAATTCTAGTTTATGACCAGTAGTTTCATCTCCAAGAAATACTAGAATAAAACTTCCATCAGAAGCATGTTTACGTCTTGTCTCCACAAATCCTAACGCTTTTTTATAAAAGTCTAGGCTTTTTTCTAAATCTAATACATTAATATTATTATGGTCAAAAGTAAATTTCATGTTTCATTACATCCTTTCTAACAAATATGTATATATAATTATATTATACCATTATAATTATATTATTATTGTTATGTAGTAACCTAATTAAAATTATGGAGGCGCCGATAATATGGATAAAATCCAAGCAAAAATACACTATATATATCATAGTGGTTTTGTAATTGAAACTCAAAATTACTTGTTAGTCTTTGACTATTATAAAGAGCCAGGCAAAAGTATAGAAAACTCACTTTTTCCTTCTCTTCTCTTAGCGGAAACTATTAAAGAAAAGAAAGAGATTTTTGTGTTCTGTTCTCATAGTCATGGAGACCACTTTAATCCAGTAATCCTAGATTGGGAAAGCTATAATTCTGAGATTAAATATATATTAAGTAAGGATATAAAAACATCAACTAAAAAGTCTAATTATATATTTATGGAAGAAGATAATGAGAAAGAAATATCTAACCTTTATATTAAGGCTTATGGTTCAACTGATATAGGAATTTCTTTTTTAGTAAAAGCTGATAATCTAATAATTTTTCATGCAGGGGATTTAAATTGGTGGCACTGGAAGGAAGACAGTTTGGAAGAACAACACTTAGCAGAATTGAATTTTAAAATTCAAATAGCTAAATTGAAAAAAGAGGAAACTATTGATATTGCTTTTTTTCCCGTAGACCCAAGATTGGAAGAATTCTACCATGTTGGAGGCCAGTATTTCGGTGAACAATTACATCCTAATTTACTAATCCCAATGCACTTTGCTGATAATTTATTGGTTACAAAAGAATTTTCAGCAAAGATGGAGAAACTAAATATAAAATCTATTGAAATTAAATATCCCTCAGAAGAAATAAATTATTCTAAGAATTAGGAGCTGTCTCAAAATTTTGAGACAGCTCCTTTTATATTTAGAAGTCCAATTAACTATATCTGAGATTTCTTAACTAATTTACAAATTAATATAGTTTGGATTAAAATCAACGCATAATATATAATTTTGATTTTCAATTCCTTCAAATTTTTCTGAGATTGTAATACACAAATTACCACTTGCCAAGGATATATAAGATTCAGTTACATATTTACTGAGTCCCATGTTTTTCAGAAAGTAATAATATTTTTTTAAAGAATGGTCTGTTCCTCGTTTTGCTGGTTTGAACATTAAAGCCTTCTGGGAAATCATATTTTTAAAGCGGGTCACAGTATCGCTTACTTGCAATCCGGTTTCATCCAGTAGGTATACACATTCAAAATCATTATATTTGTTGATAATTTCCTTGAGTTTTAAATTAAATTTATCTTCCTTAATAACAGAAAGTTCTTGAATAATGCCCTTCAAAATATCATCATATTGTTTATGTTTTAATTGTTCAAGTTCTATTTGCTCTTTTTTATATTTTGTATATCTGGAAGCGATATATTGAATCTTTTCTTCAACAGATTTAAAGAAATCATTATTTAAGCTACTATATTTTCCAAAATAGTCTCCCTGAAGCATATCTGCGCCTAACTCCATAGAAATTATTGCTTGTTCCTCTATATTAATACCATCTGCAACTACCAATGCACTGATCTTTTTAGACAAATTTACTAATGACTTAAATATCTCTTGTCTATAGAAATCTTTCTCAATATCTTTTGTAATAGCCTCACCTATTTTAATGATATCTGGCTCTACATGAGAAATCTTATCCAAATTTGCAAACCCTGAACCAATAGTTAATGCTACGAGAAAACCTTTGCTTCTATATGAATTAATAAATTGTTGTAATACTTCTACATCATCAATATTATTTTCATAGATCTCAAGAACTACATTTTTAGGATTAATATTAAATTTGTTAACAAGATCTAGGATTGTCCCAGAACCAACAAATTTTGCTATAACAGCCATATTGATACTAATAAACAAGAGTTTTTCATCATCACTGTAGATAGTGTTAAAATCTTCAATAATCTTTTTTCTACTTAACCTGTCTAAATCAATTTCTAAATTTGAAGTTTCAGCGCTTATAAACATTTCATCTAACGAGAAAAATTTATCCTTTAAGGTAGCTCCTATGCTGACACCATCTAATCCGATAACTGATTTCCTGATTACAGATAAAATAGGTTGAAACTTAACCTCCATAACAGCGCTGTCAAGTATTTTCTTAATATCTATTCCATTCTTCATAACTAATTCACCCTTCCTTATCGTATTTAATTTTAAAGTGCTGTGAACTCGTCCAACTAAAGTTGAACATGAGGACTTTAGCTGGGTTTCCTACCCAACCTAAACCTAAGGAATACCCCCTAGAGAATTGGCAGTCTTGAAATTTCGATAAAACCATTTTACCAATAAATTACTACATAGTAAATAGCAATTTAATATTAAAATATGTAATAATGTATTCACTTGATAAATAGTTATACTGAAAATTACTACTTTACAAAATAAATATTGCTGTTATTATCATTACTAAGAAACCTCCCAATACGGGAATAATATTTTTACTAACTAATTCAAGGGGTTCAACCTCGCATATTGCTGCAACTGAAATAACACTCCAAGGAACAATAGTGCCCCCTCCAACCCAAATTGTAATTATCTGTCCTAGCGCTGCAAGTCCTTCCTTCTTTATTGGCAGTGTTGATGAAAAAACCTGAGAAAGTGTTCCTATAAGTGGTAGCCCTGAGAATCCTGAGCCTCCTACCCCAAGCATTCCACTTATTAAACTATGAATTAAGACAACAGATACTTTTGACAAAGGAAATCTATATGCAAGATACATACCCACTTCAGTGAGCAATCCATTTGTTTCTGTTCCCAGTATTGAACTTGCAGTTTCTTTGCTTCCTAAAAAAAAGAAAGCTCCTATTATTATTACGGGTGAAAAAACTTTAATACTAAACATGAACCCATCTCTTATAAGGCCTGAAGATTTCTCTAAAGCATCTTTAAGCCCATAAATCATTATATTAGATATTATCATTGTCATAATTGCTGTTCCACCAATTAACGCAGAAGCATCAGTTCCTTTAATTTTGTAGATATAAATAAATATTATGTCTGCTATAAATATTATAGGCACAACAATAGAGATAACCCTCCCATTTTTAGGAATACCTTTATCAATTATAACAGGTTCTATATATTGCTTTTCATTATCCTTAAAACCCTTTCTAAGGTCTTTTTTCATAATTATAAATGCAATTAATACAGTAGTACAACTCATTGCCATCCATAATGGAAAACTAGCCTTAATTAAATTAAGAGAATTGTTAATACCCGCTGTTTTTGATGTTATTGAGGGTGCAGCTTGAATAAAGTAGTCACTAGATAATGCTATACCTGGTCCGAATATACTCATAGAAACCGCTGCCCAAATACGTGGTAGTCCTGCTTTAATAGCTATTGGAAGCATTATCGCCCCCACAAATACAACCGCTGGTGAAGGCCATATAAACCAAGAAAAAATCAACATAGTAAAACCTAAGATAAAAAAGGCCATGTTTTTACTCTTTATAAGTTTGCTTATAGGTCTAAGCATCATTTCATCCACGCCTACCTCTCTTAATGCCTTTGACATAGCATAAACCAAAGCAATTATAATTATTATTTCTATAAATTGCATTCCTGAAACCAATATTGCCATAAAAATAATTTGAAGTGTTTTCAGCATATTTCCACTATATATGTATCCTATAATCGCTATGCCTATTATACAGGGTAAAACAATATCTTTTTTAAAGCATATAATTGCAATTATTAAAAACACTATAATTAAGTAAGCATAATGAATTACTCCTAAATCTACCATATAAATTCAAACTCCCCACAAAAAAATTAGAATACCTATTTATAGTATCCTAATTAATTAAAATTTATTTATAATATTTGTCTTAGAGATTTTCTTACTTCAACTCTTCAATAACCATTTTTGAGATTTTTTCAGTTAATTGCGCTTCTGTCATAATCCTTTTTCTCGAAATAATCAGCTTACATGTATTACAAAAATAACTTACTGACCCACAGCCAGCTAATACTTCTAATTTATTACCACAATCAGGACAATAGTATTGTTCTTCCATTTCATCAGTCCTCTCTAAATTATTTTTCTCATTTGTAATTTTGATTATATCTCTATTTTCTCCAGTTTTAAAGAGGTATAATAAATATGTAATTGTAAAATTTTAATACAAGAGGTGATAAAGTTGATTTCTGTGATAAAAAAGAAGTTAAATGAATATGAAAGTTTAGAACAAGCTTTGTTGGAAAATAAAAGTATTGAGGGCCCTTATTGGATTGATATAAATATGCCAAAGGAAAAGGATTTTGAAATCCTAAAGGAACATTTTCGATTTCACCCTATTGCAATTGAAAGTTGCACGGAAAAAGTTAAAAGATCTAAAATACATGATTATATTGATTATAAATTCATAACAGTTACCTCTAGTGGAGATGTGACAAAGGGAGTTTTCAATTATAAAAACATACACATATTTATAAATGAAAAATTCGTTATAACTATTCATCATAACGAAAATAAAATAATCAAAAGATTATTTAATGAACTAAAGAATGAATCAAATATTTTTTCTAGTGGAACTGATTTTATAATGTATCGTATTCTTGATGAAATTGTTGACCAATATTTTATTCTTACAGATAAGCTTGAAAATCAAATAGATCTTCTTGAAGAAAAAGCAATGAATAATCCAGTACAAAATACAGTAACCGAAATAATGAGTACAAAAAAGTCTGTTATGAAATTAAGACGAGTAGTATCCCCAATTAGAGAATTATTAAATACCCTATTAAGACATGATGATATAATAAGTGAAGCTAACAGAATATATTATTCAGATTTATATGACCATATTTTAAGAATATATGATTTTATAGAATCAGAACAAGAAATGATTACCTCCTGCCTAGAACTATATTCTTCACAACTTTCAAATTCTATGAATAAGGTAATGAAATTTCTAACTATTATTACTACAATTATGATGCCATTGACTATAATAACTGGATTATATGGTATGAACTTTGATAATATGCCTGAATTACACTACAAATATGGATATTTCATAGTGATATTTGGAATGCTATTTATTACCATTTGCCAAATAATAATAATATTCTTTAGAAAAAGGAAGTAAGTTATACTTCCTCATTTACCTTTTCTAAAAGTTTAATAAAATCTTCGTGACCTTTACTCTCTAAATATATATTTAATAGTGCCTGAGTAGACATCTTATTAAATCCCTTGCTTCCATTCTCTAATAACTCGGTTAAAAGATTTATAAAGATCTCATTACCCTTATCTATATCCTTTAGCATTCTAACTGCTCTGTCATTAATTAATTCAGCCTTTATATTCTCCCTAAGTATCTCTGTGTATTTTGTCATTAATTCTTGTGTTTCTTTGGGATATGCTGAAAAATCTCCAGAAATTATATCTTCTATTTTAAGCACAAGCTCACCTCTTTCTTATTTATATTATCACATTTAAAGAAAAACCAATATCTGAAAATTATATTAAATAAAACTAATATAGCTATTGACAAAATATTCAGAATATTGTATTATTAACTTATCAAATAAATACATACGAAAGAGGCGATTCCAATGTATCTTTAACTTTCTATAAACTTAAAGAAAGAGGTGAGACCACCAGAATATTAATTAGAATACGCATTTGAAAAAAAATTTTACTAAATGAGGTGATTAAAAAATTTGATTAAATTAATACCTAAATATAATATAAGAAGTTAAAACTTCAATTTTAAATAAATTGAAATTTTAACTTCTTTATTCATTTATCTAAATGTAGCTAACCCGCATCTTAGTGTAACCGCAATAATCACTATAGCTCCACCCAAAATTGCCCAGGGTCCTGGGGTCTCTCCTATCATAAGAAATACCCATACAGGATTTAATATTGGCTCAATTACAGGAATTAGAATAGCCTCTAGCGCTGTTACATGTTTTATAGCCATTGAATATAAAATGTAGGGAATTCCAAGTTGTACCACTCCCATTATCAATAAATAAATCCAGCCCTGTGTATTAGGTGGTGACTTAAACATAAATGGAATAGCAATCACCGCTGTAAGTATATTACCTAAAAGTACTGATTCTATAGGTGATCCATCCTTTTGCATCCTCATAAAAATAGCGAAAAATCCAAAACATACTCCACTTCCTACTGCAACAATGTTTCCTAAAACTCCATTCCCATTAAGATGATCTAAGAAAAATAAAGCCATTCCTCCAAAAACCGTAAAAATTATTAGCCAATCAAAGAACTTTGCCTTTTCTTTTAAAAACCAAGCTCCAAAAAGTGCAACATATATAGGAGCGGTATATTGAAGTAAAATTGCATTGGCAGCAGTAGTAATTTTATTTGCCATAACAAATAAAATTACTGTTCCCGAGTAGGCTACTGCTGCGCCTATCTGTGCAAAAGACCAAGTTAGCTTAGGTTTCTTTATCACTATCAATAATACAATAGCTGCAATTATACTTCGCATCCCAGCAATAGCAACAGGATTCCATTCTATAGATTTTATTAAAACTCCACCTAGACTCCATAAGATTGCAGTTATTATAAGGAAAATTATTGCTCTTGACCTTTCTGATTTTAATTTAAGTAAGACTATATCTTTCACAAAAAAAGTTCCTTTCTCAATTACCGTCTTGGCCACCGTCAAATACATTCTCTGCCACACCATAAAGTTCTCTACCTTTGATTCCTATCTTAGCTCTTTCAGCCTCTGCAATTTCGCTCATAAAATTTCTAACTTCCTTGGAAGTTTTTATTCGCTCTAACTTCAGTTCCTTATTTGTCTCATCAGCAGTATAGAGTATAACTGTTCCCACGCCAAAAATTTTATCCCAAAAAGTACGTTGTAATCTTACATCCAAAATCCTATACATGACTAATTCATCTTCCACTGTAGTAAAAAAACCTCTACTAACAAATAACCTATTATCCTCAAGCCTGTATTTAGTAAATGATAAAGGCATACCAAAAAATCTTTTTCTATCCTTCCATTCCATATCGTTACCCCCCATTTATTTGTATTACTTATATATTATTCTACTTCATATCATTCCAAATTAAAAGTTTTTTAATGATATCTTTTAATTTTGTATATAGAGTGTTACAATTGTGAATATGTAAATTAATCCATAAGGGGGCATTTTAATGCAGTATAGAAAATTCGGTAAAACTAATATTGAAGTTTCAACACTTGGTTTTGGATGCATGAGATTTCCATGTATACCAGATGGAAATATAAATGAAGAAGAAGCTATAAAGCAACTAAGAACAGCTATAGATAATGGTGTTAACTATTTAGATACCGCATATGTTTATCATAACGGAAAAAGTGAAGTAGTACTTGGTAAGGCTCTTAAGGATGGCTATAGAGAAAAGGTTTATATTGCCGATAAGCTACCCACCTGGAGTGCACATGTATATGAAGATTTTGAGAAACTTCTAGACAAACAATTAGAAAGACTTCAAGTTGAATTTATAGACTTTTATCTTATACATGCCCTAAATAAGGGTTCCTTTGAAAAGGTTAAAGATCTGGGTATTTATAAATTTATCGATAAGGCTCTAATGGATGGTAAAATAAAGCATATAGGTTTTTCCTTCCATGATAATATTGAAACTTTTAAAACAATAGTGGATGATTACAATTGGGAATTTTGCCAAATACAATTAAATTATATGGATGAATTCAATCAAGCAGGTTTAGAAGGATTATACTATGCAGCTGCCAAGGACCTTGCTGTAATAATTATGGAACCTCTTCTTGGTGGAAAATTAGCAAACATACCACCAGAACCTATAAAGGAGTTATGGGACCTTTCTGAAAAGAAACGTACTCCTGCAGAATGGGCACTAACTTGGCTTTGGGATAAACCTGAGGTTACAGTAATTTTAAGTGGCATGAATTCAATGGAGCAATTAACTGAAAATATTAATATAGCAGGCACAATCAAACCAAATTCCTTATCAAAGGAAGAAAAAGAACTAATCAATAAAGTTAAAATAAAATATACTGAACTTACTAAAGTTGGGTGTACAGGCTGTAACTATTGCGTTGATTGTCCTAAAGGAATAAATATACCTAATATATTTTCCATTTACAATGAAGCTTATATGTATAACGCTTTAAATACTTGTTCTACCCATTATACTAATTCTATAAAAAAAGAAAACAATGCGTCTGCTTGCATTGAATGTAAAAAGTGCGAAAAAATTTGTCCTCAGGTGTTAAATATAACTCAGCACTTAAAGGACGCTCACAGGGAGCTTACTAGTATTTAAACTTATAACTGAACAGTAGGGTACTTAGAGTAATATAAATGCCCTGCTGTTCGTTTATATTTAAACATGTTATTGCCTAAATTCTTGAGAAAAATTTCTTATTATAAAGTACCACAGGGGCATCAGGTTTATAGAGACCTGCCAACTCATTATACTCTATTGCTCTTAAAACATCCCCTGTCTCATAATAACACACACATAGTTCAACATATGGTATAAATGCCCAGCAGTCATTAAGGGTATACGACCAAGTTCTATCCCTCTTATTTACTCTAAGTGCTGATTCAAACCAAAAAATCGCTTTATAAAATTCCTTCTTATCCTTATATAAATATCCTAGTTCACAACATATTTCAGGTCTTGGAGCATCATATTTAATACTGTCTACTAAAACCTCTAATTGATTTTTCTCATCTTTTCTATATTTATAACACTTGGCAAGTTCATAACATGCATTTATTTTATCTTCAATCCAGTCATTACTACTTTGTAAAAACTTGTTATAATAATTTATAGCTTCATCAAATTTATTATCATTACATAGTTCTTTAGCATAATAATAAAGGCTTCTTGGACAAATGCGTTTACCTCTTAATAGCATTTTCCTATATATTTTTAAGTTTCTTTTATTATTTGATCTGTTTGTCGTACGAGTAATGCTAACATCGCTAGTAATTATTTTTCCTGTAAGTTCAATGTACTCGTGAACTTCCTCCTTCCAAATATAATTATTTATCCTCTTCAATAAGCGTTCTCTAAAGCAAGATCTTGTTACATACCCTAATTCATCAAATTCTTCATTATAACCCATCATAACAATATCAACATCAGAGCTCATGTCTTGTTTTAATTTTATTAATTTGTTCCTATCATTTTCAAGTAATATGTCACCAGCATCCAACCACATTACATATTCCTTTGTAGCCTTTGAGAAGGAATAATTTCTAGCAATTGAAAAGTCATTCAGCCATTTAAAGTCGAATACCTTGTCAGAATAACTGAAAGCGATGTCTTTAGTCTTATCCTCAGACCCAGTATCTACTATTATTATCTCATCTACAATGTCTTTTATCGTATCTATACATCTAGCAAGAATTTCTTCTTCATTCCTAACTATCATACATAAGCTAATTGAAATCATTACCCGCCCCTCCAATATAATAAAGTAAGAGGTAATTCTATAAGCTACCTCTTAACCTAATTCTCTCCTTATGCTCCTACTCTCAAAACTGATAAATATGCACTTATGAAAGGTGGCGGGGTTAAAGATATTATATTGTCATCAATATTGCGCAGTGTAATATAATTACCTGCATTTAGTCTAAGCATTACAGTACCAGATAAATCCCCATTACTTGTTCCCGCATTAAAGGTAGCCTGCAATGTACCATTAACCGCTACACCTATTTGTTGTGTTCTATTATTAGTTGAATACACAAAAAAATTAATGCTATAGACGCCACTCTTGGTCACAAAAATCTCTGCTGAGCCCTGCCTATGTGTTATTCCAACCATTCCAAGTAAGTTATTAGTAAAGCTAAGATCTGCGCCCCCTAAAACTAAACCTCCTGTGATATTAAAAACATATCCAAATGCAGAGAGTTCACCAGCACCACTCGGTCCTGTTACACCCTGTATACCTTGAGGTCCCTGTGGTCCTACTTGTCCTTGTACTCCCGCTTGACCTTGTGCTCCTATAGGTCCTTGGGATCCAATTACTCCTGGAATTCCTTGTTTACCCTGTGGTCCAATTGCTCCTGCTTTTCCTGTTTCTCCTATTGGACCAGTCGGACCCATTGGTCCCGGTTTTCCCATTTCTCCAGTTTGACCTGGAGGACCCTGGGCTCCTATTGGACCTTGTGCTCCTATTGGACCTTGAGGTCCTTGTGGTCCTATTGGTCCCTGAGCTCCCGCAGTTCCTATTAAGCCTGTTGTTGCTGTTGTTGCTATTGTCGCTGTTGTTGCTATTGTCGCTGTTGTCGCTGTTGTTGTCGCTATTGTTCCTGTTGTTCCCGTTGTTCCTGTTGCTCCCATTGGTCCCATTGGTCCTACTTCTCCTGTTCTGCAATATTTTCTTCTCAATTCATCATTATTACTATATTTGTTTTTATCATCCCATATATTTTTCAAATAATTATTGTCCTTATCCGAATCATAGGACATTTTACGACTTGACATAAGCTAATTTACCTCACTTTCTCATAATTATAGTTTGACTTTTAAAATGTTATTCCCAATATAATTTATGATGAATCCTTACAATTGGGAACATTAAATACTATAGTATGAAAAAAGTGCCTTGTGATGCTACCCCATATCCTCAAAAAATAAGAAAAAGGGGAATAAATTAATTATTCCTCTTTTTCTTCTAAGATATCTGAAACAGGTTTTATCTATCTTGTATGGCAACATAATCTCGTCTTTTTGAAACACATTTATATGCTGGTCTAATTATTTTGCCATCATTTACAATCTCTTCAATACGATGTGCGCTCCAACCAGATATCCTTGAAATAGCAAAAATAGGTGTATACATTTCTGAAGGTATACCTAACATTTTATATACAAACCCTGAATAAAAGTCCACGTTAGCAGAAACACCTTTATAGATTTTACGTTTTTTTGCAACTATCTGAGGTGCGATTTTTTCTACCTTTGCATATAGGTTATATTCTTTTTCTAACCCCTTTTCTTTTGCAAGCTGTGCAACGTACTCTTTAAAAATTACAGTTCTAGGATCAGATATAGAATAAACAGCATGCCCTATACCATAGATAAGCCCTGAGCAATCGAAAGCTTGCTTGTTAAGAATTCTATCAAGGTAGCTCTCTATTTCACTATCATATTCCCAACTTTTTAAATTTTGCTTCATATCCTCAAACATTTGAATGACTTTTATATTTGCACCGCCATGTCTTGGACCTTTCAAAGAGCCAAGGGCAGCTGCAATTACAGAATAGGTATCTGAACCAGTTGAGGTAACAACATGGGTTACAAAAGAGGAATTATTACCACCACCATGTTCTGCATGAAGTACTAGTGCAAGATCTAAAAGTTTGGCCTCCAACTTGGTATATTTACTATCAGGTCTAAGCATGTGTAATATATTTTCCGCAGTACTTAAATTAGGACAAGGACTGTGAATAATCAAACTATTATTGTCATGATAATGGGAATAAGCTTGATATCCATATACCGCCATAAGAGGAAAACATGCAATCATAGTTAGACATTGTCTTAACACATTTTTAATGGTGGTATCTTCTGCCTTATCATCTAAACTATAAAAAGCTAATACACTTCTTGCTAAAGAATTCATTATATCTTTACTGGCCATCTTCAATATAATATCTCGAACAAAATCATCAGGTAACTTTCTATATTTCGAAAGGACGTTTACAAAATTTTCTAATTCCTTTTTACTAGGCAACTCTCCAAAAATTAATAAATAGCAGGTTTCTTCAAATCCATATCTATCGTCCTTAAGAAATCCCTCTACAATATTTTCTATGTCAAGGCCTCTATACATCAACTTCCCGGGAATAGGGATCATTTCATTTTCGTCCACAATATATGAGTGTACTTCTCCAATCTCAGTTAAACCTACCAGTACCCCTCTACCATCTAAATCTCTAAGCCCACGCTTTACTTGATACTTACTGTACAATTCCGGATTAATACTATTCCTTACTTTTTCAAACATTATTTCTTCAAATTCTTCTAATTTAATATCCTCCATAAAAAAACACCCCCCAAACTAGTATCTACAGAGTTTTAATTATACATTACATTCGATAACTATTAAACAAATTCCTTTTTTATTGCCTTTTTATTTTTTAGGCTACTCGAAAGAGTTAATGAAAGTCCCACACAAATAATTATGATTAATATTAACATTATGAATAATGTATGTAATCCTGAATTTAAAGAAGCTTTTATATTATCAGGTGTTATTCCACTATTTAAAGCCATATCTGAATAAAGATTATTAGGTTCTACCCCCTTTATCCCAATATTGCTAAAATATTTAACTATACTTAAATTAAATACTCCCCCAAATACGCTTACTGCTATGGTCTGTCCTAGCGTACGGACAAGGGCATTTGTTGACGTAGCAACACCTCTTTTAGTAAAATCCACAGATGATTGCACTACTATTGTTAAAGTAGTAAAACACCCACCAAATCCAAATCCCATAATGCAAGCATAAATTATCACTAATAACAAGGGTGAGTTAATACCTAATGTAGGTAATAGCAAGCAGCTTGCCAAAAGAATTAAAGTGCTAATTGCCACTACTACTTTCTCACCATATCTTGGGATAGATTTGGCTAATATAAATGAAGATAAAAGCCAAGTTATTGACATTGGGGCCATTGAAAACCCCGAAATCGTGGCGCTATAACCTAAAACATTTTGCACATATATAGGTATATATACATCCATGGCTATCAAGGTTGCTGCGGTAAAAAAACTTATTATATTAACAATAGTACTTGTTCTTGTGAAAACTTCAAAGGGTATAATTGGCTCAATAACTCTCTTTTCTATGAAATAAAATAATAAAAACAAAGAAAACGAAATCAACATACAAAGAATTACGGTGTTAGTATATCCTAGTTTACTTTTTTCACCGGTTAAAAAGCCATATAATAAAATTACTATAGAGATAGAAAGCACAATAGTACCTAGATAATCAATTCTAGGCTTCTTCTTTTCAAAATCCTCTTTAAGATACTTTTCCAAAAGTATCACGGACAATATCCCAAAAGGTAAATTTATGAAGAAAATCCAGTGCCAAGAAAGGTTATCAATTAAAAAGCCCCCTAAAAAAGGACCCATTAAACTCGCCACTCCCCATACAGTACTAAGCCAACCTTGAATTTTAGCCCTTTCCTCAAAGGTAAAAACATCTCCAACTATGGTGTAGGTTATTGTGAAAATAGACCCTGCACCAAGCCCCTGTAAAGTTCGAAAAGCTATAAGTTGATACATATTTTGAGATAAACCACAAAGACAACTTCCAATTAAAAATATCACAATACCAATGGAGAGAATATTTTTTCTTCCATATAAGTCTGCTAACTTACCATAAATGGGAGTTGATACTGCTGAAGTAAGTAAATATAATGAAAATACCCAGCTTATTAATTCAAACCCTTTTAGATCTCTCACTATTGTCGGCACAGCATTAGTTACTACAGTTCCTTCGACTGCACCAAGAAACATTGCCACCATTAGCGCAATAGTTATATTTCTTTTTCTAGCATTCATATTTAGTATCTTCTCCTTCTGTAACCCAATTATATAATATTACCATACTAAATTCATAAAACCTATTAGTCATAAAATTCTTGTTTATTATTTTCATTCATATGGAATAATAGTAGATATTAAGGCTCACCTAAAATTAAAAATTAAATGGAGTAGCTAAATGGATAGAATTAATATAATTGAAAAAATAAACAAACTTATAGAAGATGCTAATACTAATAGATTCAAAGATTGTAAGGCTACTATGGACTCTTCTTTAGAAGCTCTATCTTTGTCTGAAAAAATAGACTATCCCTTAGGCCGTGCATTATCCCTCTACAGATTGAGTGAAGTTTACGTTAATACAGGAAATTACTCAAAGGCTCTAGATATACTTTTTATATCCCTAGACTTTTTTATTAAAGAAGGTATATTGGATCTTCAATTAGGCATATATATTCTATTTGGTGTTATATTTTTTGAGCTTGGTGATTATGAAAGAAGTATGGAATTTTATACTACTGCTGAAACAGTGGCTAAAGAAATTGATACAGGTAAAAATTTTTACTCCTTTTCATCTACTAAAAGTTCAATGGTAATTGTCTTAAATAATATTGCAGAAATTTATAACTTTCTTAAAGATTATAAGGAAGCGTTCAAATATTATTATATGGCTTATAAAATTGATAAAAAGTTAGCCTTTTCTTCATCTAAAGGGGTAATTCTATTAAGTTTAGGTCAAATATATTATTTAACCGGAAGTTATTATAAAGCATCCATTTTTACTCACAAATCTTTAAAGTATATGGAGAAGTATAACTATAAATTGCTAGAAGCGGAAGCTTATAAATTTTTAGGCTTAATATATTGGAAGAAAAATGACCTTATAAAAGCCCAATGCTATTTTGAAAAAGCTATGAATTTTAATGAAGAAGAATCAGCTCCTTATTATAGAATTGATCTATACATTCATTATTATAAATTTTTAGAATATAGAAAAGATGATAATGGTGCATTAAAAGCACTACAAACTGCTTATGATTTATCCATAGGAAATAATTTATTAGAAAAAGCTCCTGAATTAGCCGCTCTCCTCGCTAAGTTTCATGAAAGGCTGGGAGATTATCAAACAGCCTATAAATATTTTAAAATGTATTACGAATATGAAAAAACCTTTTTAGAATCCTTACATAAACTTAGAATTAATAGTATCAGTGTTCAAAAGAAAATACAACAAATCGAAAATGAAAAAAGAGATATGGCTGAAAAAAATCAACGCTTAAGGATAAAATCTGAAGAACTTAAATTAATAGTAGAAAATATTTCTATTATTAGTGCTTTAGGACAAAAAATCACTGCCACCCTTAATTTAAGTGAGATAGTTGAGATACTCCATTCAAGTATAAAAACCTTTATGAATATAGATTTATTTGGAATAGGACTTTATCATGAAGAAAATGCTGTTATAGAGTACTTGGATGTTATGGAAAACGAAAAAAGAGTAAAAAAACCTAGTACTTATATGAGTAATAAGTATAGTTTTTTTGCCACCTGTATAAAAAGTGGTAAAGTTATTATTATCAATGATCTAAGTACAGAATTCCCTAAGTATTTAGATGAAGAAACCTATGACTCCTTTAAATTAAAAAGCAATTTTGAATTGAATTCACTTATTTTCTGCCCTCTCTTCATTAATAATGAAATTATTGGAGTAATGACAGTTCAAAGTAGGGAAAAAAATGCAATTACTGCTTATTCTAAGGAAATGATAAAATCACTATCTTCCTATGCCGCCATAGCAGTAAATAATGCTATAAAATCCATGGAACTAGAAAAAGAAATCCATAGGAGAAAAATTATACAACAAGAATCCGAAGAATTAAATGAAAAGCTTCTACACTTGTCTGAAAATGATGCTATGACCGGTATTGCTAACAGACGAAAATTTGATAGTTATTTTAATACAGTTTGGGATAGTAGTGTACTGGCAAGAGAATACATCTCATTGATTCTACTTGATATAGATTACTTTAAGGAATATAACGATAATTATGGTCATATTGAGGGTGACAACTGTATAATAAAAATTGCTGACGCATTATCTAGTTTTAAAGAACTAACACATTTTGTCTCTCGCTATGGTGGAGATGAGTTTATAATCATTTTACCAAATTGTGCTTTAGAAACTGCATTAACATTTAGTAATAATCTTAAAAATAGAATAGCTACATTACACATTATCCATGAGTTCTCAGAAGTATCAGATATAGTTACATGTTCAATTGGTGTTACTTCAATTATTCCCCATTTCAATATAACAATAAATGAATTTATTAGAAAAGCAGATAATGCCCTTTACTTAGCTAAAGAAAGAGGACGAAATCAAATTGCAAGCATTAATGAATATAATTTCTAGAAATAATATTTCCTGCAGCCTGGGATTTCATATGACGTGATTATCCCACATAGCCTTAGTCTTGTTGGCACAGTGAGGTAATCTATAACATAAAATTTTAGGCTACAGGATTTGTATATGATAAAAAAAGTCTTTGTTCTCACTATTTTGAGACATCCATATGTTTACCCTCGTGGAGGTGGCAAAAGTTTACGAATCCAACCTGCAAAACCTTTAGGATTACGAGTCTGAATTAATACTGTTCCCGGTCCTCTAAATCTACACACTATTCCTTCACCTGAGGTCAAACTTGATACCCAGCCCTTTGAAGCTGCCTTCTCCATAGTAAAGCTCATATAATCTGGCCAGGCAACTAGATGTCCATTATCAATAATAACCTCTTCATTATCAGGTACATTTACTGCATGAATAGCTCCATAAGAATTAACAAAAACAGTTCCTGTACCTTTAATTTTTACTATAAAAAAACCCTCGCCGGAGAATAATCCTTTAGTAAGATTCTGCATCTGTGTTGAAACCTCAATACCTTGACTCCCCGCAAGAAAACCATCCTTTTGAACACATAATCCATAGGAGCCATCTAATTCAACATCAATTATTCCCCCTGGAATTGAAGGTGCTAACAAAACTTCACCAGGTCCTCTTCTAGCAGATAAAAGTTGAAAAAAGAATTTTTCGCCTGCCAACATCCTTCCTAACCCTTGTAGAAGTCCACCTTCCACACTTCCTTCTACATCTATGGTAGGGGACATAGTTACCATAGCATCTGATTCTGCCTTTATACTCTCTCCCTTTTGTAAGGTCGCCTGTACAATGGGAAATGCATCTTGATAAAGTATTTTATAATCCAATGAAATCACTCCTTTTCACCTAGTGTATACTATTCTATATTAGCCACTTGTCTAAGTCTTTCGATTATTGGAAGATGTTGAGTACACTTTTTTTCGCATATCCCACAAGAAATACACTCTGCCGCTTTTTTCGTATCCATGCCCCAATGCCATTTTAAGCGATTAGAAATTTCTTCATTTTTGTTACTAAGTATATACATATTATAAGCATCCATAAATTTAGGTATTTCAATGTCCTTTGGACATCCTAGACAATATTGACATCCAGTACAAAGAGCATCCAATGAAGAATTTATCTTTGTTGAGAATCTAATTAACTTTTCTTCAGTCATCTCTCCAATATTTTCTCCAGCCTTAACATTTTCTTCTACTTCTTCTATTGATCCCATACCTGCTAATGTTACAGTTATTTCCTTATGTGAAGCATTAAACTTTAGAGCAGCTTGCACAAGTGTATCCTGTTCATTCTCTTTAATAAAAGAATAAAAATTAGGATTTTGAGGAATAATTCCACCCCCTAAAGGATTCATAGTAACTACTCCAAGCCCCATTTTATGAGCAGCTTTAATCCCCTTTTGCCTAAAAGCAAAGTTAGTTGCATTATAGCCAAGTGTTATGCCTTCAAAATAACCTTCATTAACTATTGTTTCAATTTCATCTCCATTACAATGTGTAGAAAAAACAATATGTTCAATTAATCCCTCTTCCTTTGCTTTTAATGCTCCTTCATAAGGACCACCCGGAGCCATCACTTGTCTATATTGCTCTAAATTTAAAATACACCACATATGAAAGAAATTTATTTTTTCAATGCCTAGTCTTTTAAGGGATCCATCGATTCTTTTTCTAACTGCTGATGAATCTTTCTCACTAGAAATACCACTTTTAGTAGATACATAAAAAGGGTTTTTCATATATTTAAAAGCTTCCCCCATAACAGCTTCACTTTTATCATCACAATAAAAAGGAGCTGTATCAAAATAGTTAACACCTAATTCATTTGCCCTAACTGCAACCTTTGCCGCCTCATAAAGAGATTTTTCGTAATCCTCTTTTCTAAAACGCATTCCCCCAAAGCCGATAGCAGATACCTTCTTGCCTGTCTTACCATATTCATTATAAATCATTATGCCTAACCCCTTTCAAAATTAACAATCCCATTACCATTATACTATAAACATTAAAATATCTTCTATTAATTTAACAAATAACCCTGAAATAATAAGCACTAATGCTAGATTTTCATTATTAATATTTAGTTAGAATTTTTTTTCAACAGCGAAGCTGCTTTTGTAAACGACAATAGACATACTGATAACATTGCCGTAGCGCCACCACTTGTATCTATCATTACATCTCTGAATCTACCTGATCTTCCTTTAACGAAAAGTTGATGTATTTCATCTGTACAAGCATAGAAAAACACTAAGCCTACTGCCAAAAAAATAGACTTGCTGATGGAGTAGGTTTCTCTACTAGCGTTATATA
>JACMJL010000060.1 GCA_014380625.1 Clostridiaceae bacterium | reverse complement strand
TCCGGAATTGATGGTGCTTATAATATCTTTGAGGATCCAAAATATAAACAATTTATTGAAAGTAATAAATGGTCTAGTAAGACAATACCATATGAAAGCACACATAAACTTACTAGCCAAATATCTACACAGGTTATATCTGCTTTCTATAAAATGAGGGTATCTACTAACTTAAAAAGCATTGGTACTTTAGTTGTTAATTTGAAAGAGGAATATCTATACAATTTACTTAAGGATATAAAAGTTGACTATGGCACAAAGATAATTTTGATTGATAAGAATAATAATATTGTTATGGATATTGCAGATAGAAAAAATAATGGTAAAAAGTACAAAGCAGATATTGCCAGTAAGCTTGAGAGCAATAATAATTCTTGGATGAATGCACAGATAGATTCCAAAGATAACCTTATTACCTATTATAAATTAGGTAATACTGATTGGATTTTGGTAGGTCTTACACCAATAGTTAATATTACGAAGACTGCTTCAAGTATAAAGTACCAAATGATTGTCATAGGTCTAATAAGTATAACATTAGTTTTCTTTATGTCCACCTTTATTACAGGAGATATAACTAAGGGACTAAATGTGCTCATTCATAGGATGGATAAAGTAAAGGATGGAGTTCTAACATTAGAGCCTTTGCCCATAAGAAAGGATGAAGTTGGATTATTAAGTAATCGGTTCATACAGATGCTTGAAACCTTTAGAGGTTCTATAAATGATATAAAAAGCATATCCCTTACTACCTCTTTAGCTGCTGATGAAATTTCATTAAACGCTAAGAAGAATTACGAAGAATTTGAAACTTTAACTACAAAAATAATGAATATTCAGAATAAGAGTATTGATCAAAATGAAGATGTACAAGTTATTAAAGATATTACAATTATACAATCAAATAAAATAGAAGCTATAATTAGTTATTTCATCAATATTGATAAGAGTATAATCAACACAAAGGCTCTTACAAGTGGTGGAAAGGAATCTTTAGATATTTTAAACCATAAGTCAACACAAGTTAAAAGTATAATAGAAGATATTTTACTTATAGCTACTGAGATTAAACATGAATTTAGGGAGATAAAAAAAGTAACAGAGTCAGTTAAGAAGGTTGCCAAGCAAACAGATCTACTAGCGTTAAATGCTGAGATAGAGGCAGCCAGGTTGGGAGAACAAGGTAAGGGTTTTAGTGTAATAGCAAGAGCAGTAAAGGAATTAGCTACTACAACTAGTGATTCAACCCAATATATAGATTCAATTACAAACCAATTAAATTATAAAATTCAAGATCTTAATAATGCTGTACAAAAATCAGAAGAGTTTATAACTGAACAGGCTGATTCAGTTGTAAATACCACTAATAATTTTGACTCAATAGCTGAAATGATGGAACTTATGGTAAATCAAATTCTTATGGTAAAAGATGAAGTTCAAGACATTAACAGTATAAGGGAAAAAATAAATGAAATAATGAGTGTATTGCATTCAAGTTCTGAAGATAACGTAATTACAAGTAAAGAAATAGCAAGGTCAACAGAAGAAAAAATAGAATTAAATAAAGAGTTTGTTGAGTTATCTAATCATCTTAAAGAATTGGCTGTAAACGTAGAAAATAAGATTGAGAAATTTACACTTTAAACTTTACATAGAATCTGAGGGGAGGGACGTGTAGGGTTTTTATGGATGTTTCTCATTACTAGTTATGAAATTAAAGTAAGTAATTGGTAAAAATGTATTCGTATACAATAAAAAGTAATATAATATAATTATATCGATACACTTTTAGTTGTAGAAGTTAAAGCGTGAACAAAGAAAACTTTCAAGAAAATATGAAGGTTTAAAGAAAAGGAATAAAATATTAAAAAAGAAGGAGGAAAGGCTACTCGTCAAAATATCCAAAAACAAATAGTTAAGGTACAAAAACTTCATGAAAAATCAAGCACTTATATATACCGAAGACTATTTCGGGAATTAACGACTGTGGAGTGCTCTACAAACAGAGTACGTTGAAACAGTAGAAGTCTCAATATGGACACATTTGACCATATTTTGAGTAGCAGATGATAAAATAGTGAAAAGTAAAAAAACAATTTCAACAATCGCATTAGCAGTTGGTTTAGTATTGATTGTTAGCACTTTTATATTTGCATACGTAACGGTCAGTAATAATGGCAAGAAAACAAGTTCAAAGCCAACTAATACAGCAAAAATTGACGATAATAAAAAGGCAGCTGACGATAAAAAGGCAACTGATGATAAAAAAACAGAAGATGATAAAGATGCTACCATAGCAACTGATAAAACAACTGATTCAGATATTACAGATACTGCCACCACTGGGAGCACTGCAACCACTAATGGTAAAACTGTTGTAAAGGCTTCAGGTAGTACAAGTACTGGAAGCACAGGAAGCACAGGAAGCACAGGAAGCACAGGAAGTAATAGTGGTGGCAGTGGCGTTGTAATAACACCACCACCACCAACACCACCCACAGATCCAGTAGTGGTTCCAATGTGGACACTTAAATTTGATGACGAGTTTAATGGCTCTACTCTTAACAGTAGCTCTTGGAATCGTGAAATAGAACCAGCGGGTTGGGTAAACCATGAATTACAAAACTATGTGGGTTCTACTGATAATGTATTTCTAAGAAATGGTAACCTAGTAATTAAAGCAACGAAGAATGAGGAAGGCATAATTTCTTCTGGTAGAATAAATACTAGAAATAAGGTCAATATGAAATACGGTAAAATTGAAGCAAAAATAAAGCTACCTGAAGGCCAGGGAATGTGGCCAGCATTTTGGATGATGCCACAAGCAGATCAGTACGGCGGATGGGCTGCTTCTGGAGAAATAGACATTATGGAAAACAAAGGAAGTGCCTTGAGGGAAGTAGCTGGTACCCTTCATTATGGTGCAGCTGCACCGAATAATAAACATACAGGAGCAACCTTTACCTTCCCGCAAAATCAAACTATAACAGACTATCACATATATTCAGTAGAGTGGGAGCCAGGTGAAATCAGATGGTATGTTGATGGAAAGATATATCAGACCCAAAACAATTGGAATACACATGATAATAATGGTGAAAAATATGCCTTCCCAGCACCTTTTGATCAAGATTTCTATATAATACTAAATCTTGCATTTGGTGGGGATTATGATAACGGTGCACATGATGACACTAAGCTACCAGGAGAAATGCTTGTTGATTATGTTCGTACTTATGATCTTACAGGTAGAGCCTATAAAACTGCCATTGAACCTACTTTAAATGTTACTGCCTTACCAGAAAATGCAAAGAAAGCTGATAGTTCTGGAAATTTCCTATCAAACGGAGATTTTTCTACTCCAGTTCAAGATAATTATGCTTCAGATCCAACAATATTTGGAGATAAGTGGAATTTTGTATACAATACTGAAGGTAGCGGAACACAAGCAATTGAGAAAATTGATGGAAAAAATTATGACAAAATAGATATTGCTACAGTGGGTAAAAATAATTATTCGGTTCAACTCATTCAGGAAACTACCATTGGAATGGGAAGATGGTACAAAGTTTCTTTCGATGCAAAAGCAAGTTCTGCTAGAAATATTGATATGAAAGTAGGTGGAGGACCTACCCGTGGATTTACTATGTATTCATCAATGTATAGCTGTCCGTTAACAACAAGCTTGCAGCATTTTGAAAAGAGTTTCCAAATGACTCAAGGAACAGATTTAATAGCAAGAATGGAATTTGAACTAGGACTTGATAGTAATTCTGTATGGATTGGAAATGTAAAACTTGAGGAAACAACTAAACCAGCTGGTTCAGATGTAGTTGTTATTAAAGACCCATTATTCGATGGTAATTTGATATATAATGGTGCCTTTGATAAAGGTACAGTAGATCGTATGTCTGATTGGAATTTAAAGGTAGATGCAGCAACTGCAACTGCAACTGTTCCAGAAGCTACAAGAGAGTTAAATGTGAATATAGCTAAGGGTGGAAAAACTAGTTCTGCAATTACGTTAGCACAAGGATCAATTCCACTATTAAAAGGTAAATTATATAATGTATCCTTTAGCGCTAGAGCTGATGAAGCAAGAACTATTAATGTTGGATTGCTAAATAAAGATGGAAAAATTACTTATTTAGATGATCAGACCTTTAATTTAACTACAGCAATGAAAAATTTTACTGTCAATGTCAATATGAATAAAGATGACGACAGCACTGCTCAGTTAGTATTTAAACTTGGTGGAAATAATAGCAAAGTATATCTAGATAACGTTTCTATGAGAAAACAAATTGATTATTCAAACGTTGATATTTATCCACTAAGGAATGGAAACTTTTCACAAGGAGTAGATGGTTTAGAAGGTTGGAATCCATTACCTAATTGTATTGGAGATGCAGCTTCAACAATTTCAGTAGTAAATGGAGAAGCAAAAATAGCAATCACTAACCCAGGAGCACAGCAATATTCAATAATGCTAAATCAAGACAGAATGAAGCTTTCAAGTGGCGTTGAGTACAAAGTGGCCTTTGACGCAAGAACAACAGCAAATAGAAGCATATTTGTAAGTGCTGAAAATGCAACCTACTTTCAGTATTTTGCTAAAACTATGGACCTTACAGCTGCTAAGACTCACTATGAATATACCTTTGTAATGCCTAAAGATGATACTGTTGATTTAAAATTACAAATGGGTTTGGTTGGTCAGAACGTACCAGCTTCAGCAGATATATTCATAAGTGATGTAAAATTTGAAGTAAATAACCCACCAGTTAAAAGACCAGCAGTATTAATTGCAGATACAACAAATAACAAAGTAGGTCAAGCTATAGAGACAAGCTTTACTGAAGATACTACATGGAGGGCAGCAATAACTGATGTAAAGATAAATGATATCTCTCTAGTAGCTGGTAAGTATGCAATTACAGCAGGTAAAATTACTTTTACAGCTGATAATTTTGTAGTAGCTGGTTCATATAATGTTACAGTAATTGCAACAGGCTATGTTGATACTAAAGCTGTTCAAACTATTATAGCTGTAGCTCCACCAGCAGCATTTGATGGCGGATTAATAAAAAATGGAAGTTTTGATACAATAACAACCCCTTGGACAATGTTCGTAGCAAATTGGGAGGGCGCAGGTGCTGATGCTTCTGTGTCAGTTGAAAACAATCAGGCTAAAATTAATATAAAAAATGTTGGAACAGAGGTTTGGAATGTACAATTTAAATTAAATCCATTAACTATTACAAAGGGTCATAAGTACAAAGTTTCTTTTGATGCAAAAGCTTCCGTTGCTAGACCTATAGACTTTGTAATACAAAATGGTACGACCTATGATTCGTATTTTCAACAACAAAGTTTAGCAATTACAGCAGGTATAACTCATTATCAATACGAATTTACAATGGATAAAGAAACAGATTCAGAAGTAGTATTTCTATTTAGTCTTGGTAAACTAGGCAATAGTGACACAATTGGAGCGCATAGTGTGTACTTTGATAATATCTCATTGATAGAAGAATAAGATAAACATAATCCTAAGTATTGGTAAAATAAAGGGGCTATTTCAAAATAAAACGAGAATTGTTTTGAGATAGTTCCTTTTATAATTCAAAAGGGTTC
>JACMJL010000059.1 GCA_014380625.1 Clostridiaceae bacterium | reverse complement strand
TTAAAAATACCAACTTCAAAAAATCCGCTCCTATTCATATTTTTATACTACAATTGCTCAAATATCGCATATTTTCGATTAATGAACCATAAAAGAAAGTTGCGAATTAACTAAAATCAATTATTATGCTCATAACCTACATTTTTTTAGAGAGATAATAAAAAATTACAACTCCACAAATATATTTGAATGTAATCACACCACAAAGGGTATAAATAATCCATTTCTCAACGCCTATGAATATAAATATTATATTTAAAATAATTAATGCACAGGACATAATAGTATCAGTAATCTGTCCTGATTTTTGCCTTAACATTATTTTTCTTTCATCATTTAAATTAATTTCTACATCTTTAAGTTGTTCTTCATATCTTGTTTTATTTATTTTGTCTTTTGATTTTAATAAGCGATATTTTTTATAAAAGCCACCAATAGACGAACCCATAAAACTACAACCCATAAAACCAATCATTGCACGGTAAGGTAATGTTTTAATAAAAAGTCCCATTAAAATAAATATAATTCCACATATAAAGAAAGGTAAATCCCAACCTATAACAATCTTTTTCATTTCGATTCCTCCTCATATATAAATATTTCTTCAATTTTCATTTGAAAATATTTTGCAATTTTAAAAGCAAGAATAATGGATGGATTATATCTTCCGTTCTCAAGAGAACCTATTGTTTGTCTCGATACTTCTAACGCCTCGGCTAATTCTTCTTGATTAATCCCTATTTGTTTTCTTAATTCTTCAAGTCTGTTTTTCACATTTACATACTCCTTTCTAATTTACGGAAAGCTTGCTTTACAATTAGCATATCATTTATATTTTTTAATGTCAAGTTAGCTTGCCATTAAATCGCAAAAAAATAAAAGTAGCTATTAACTACTCTTTGAAACTTTTGTTTCGCACTTTGAGTTGGCTTGATTGCGATGTTGAGAGGTGAAATCGGCCCATAAGTTAAGTCCTAACTATAAGTTAAATCATAGCAAGTCTTAATCTATGAGCCTCAATATTGCAATCAATTACTAGAACGAAGTCGCTAAAAGCCCCATATGGGGTTTGATAGTTTCATCTTTTATATTTATACTTAAATTTTACATCTTTAAACCAAATTAATCCAATATTTTCTTTGAATTTGTATGATTTTCGGTGCGTTAGCACATAGCTTCCCCCTCCCCATTAATTTAAGATAGTATTCACTTTTATTAATTCCTACGTGGTGTATATCTTAAAGGCATTAACTTATCTTTTTTTATTAAATTTCCCTTCCCACAAACTTTACACGTTCCAATTTTAATTCCTGTTAATTTAAAGAATAGCTCTGCTGACGACAGACTATCGTCTTTTTTAGGTTTAACCCTAAATATCTCAAAACATCGCTTTAACTTTAATTGTTTATTTCTATTGCCTAAGATACCATAATGCCTAATCTTTACAAATCTATGTAAGCGTAAAAGAATTAACGCCTAGAATCATCTAAAATCCTAGTTTAAAATAATAAGTATCAAACATTAAGGGGGTACTTGTTAATGAACAAGGAAAGTAGCATTATAAATTGGTCTGAAATAATGGATAAGTTTACAAAGCATGAAGGAAACATAATAGATTTTTGCAGGAGCAGCAATATAAAGCCGCATCAGTTTTATCATCAAAGAAAAAAGCTTAAGAAGAATAGCACTCAAGTTTTTCATGTACTTGAAGTTCCCAAAGCAGACAGTATTGAAAATACTAAGGAATTAGAAGAAACCATAAAGATTGAAATAGGAAATGCTAAGATATTTCTCCCTGCTAATGATAAGAGTACTTTATTGTCTCTGGTAAGGGAGCTAGCTAAGTTATGCTAAATATTAATAAAGTAAATAAAGTATACTTAGCCTGCGGCGTAACTGATTTGAGGAGAAATATTGATGGACTATCTCTTATAGTTCAAACAGATCTTAAATTAGATCCATTTGACAAAGCACTATTTGTATTTTGTAATAAGCAAATGAATAAGCTTAAGATACTACATTTTGACGAGGGTTTTTGGCTATATTATTATAGATTAGAGAAAAGTAGATTCAAATGGCCAATGACAAAGGCGGAAGCCTTAAGAGTTAAC
>JACMJL010000058.1 GCA_014380625.1 Clostridiaceae bacterium | reverse complement strand
GCATTAACTCTGTTATGGCCTGCCAAAATCATATATTTATTATCGCCCTTTTCCCAAACTATAATGGGATTTATAAGTCCATTCTCCTGTATTGATTCCACAAGTTCATTTTCCTTATCAAAACTTAAGGGCTTATAAAAGTTCCACTCAAGGGGTGAGCTTATTAAATTATCCAGATTTATATGCTTTATCATATCCTTATTATCCGTGTTTGCCATGGTCATAACGTTCACTGCATCAGTTATTGAACTGTTATTTGCTGCGCTATTTTTTTTAAGCTTTTCAATTATATCATTGGATTTATTTTTCATTGACAACGGTAATCAGCTCCTTCGTAAGTTCTCTATATTGCCTTGAGATTCTACTATTCTTCTGAGCATATATAACAGGCTCGCTATCAAATTGGGATTGTTTTAGCTTTGTGTCAACTCCAATTCTTGTTTTAAAAACCTTATCTCCAAACAAATTAGTAACTACTTTTTCACAGGTCTCAGTTATCGTTTTTTCCCTCAGATCATATTTATTAACCACAATTCCAGCAATCTTTAATTTTTCATTATTTTTTTTCACATTCTCTATGTAATTTATAAGGGTATCAAGGCCATATATTGAGAATATCTCAAGTTCTATTGGGATAACAACGTAATTGGTAACATTGAGAACATTATAGTTTAGAATACCAAGAACTGGGTTAGTATCGCAAATTATAAAATCATATATTCCCTTATCTATAATGCTTTTAAGACCATATTTAACTATACTTTCCCTATTAATTTTAGTAAAAAGCTGCATATCAATTATAGCCATGGAAGGATCCGAAACTATAATATCAACATTAGCATATTTAGTTTTATAAATGTAACTACTTAAATCATGTTCCTTCTCAATGGCTACCCCTAGATGTTTGTCCTGTTTTTCCATTCCAAGGGACCGGGTTAGGTTCATCTGCATATCAAAATCAATGAATAGTACATTATAATCCTGTTCAGCTAAGATGCACCCTATGGCAGCACAAAGGCTTGTCTTACCAACGCCACCCTTATTATTTACAAAGCTAATAATTTTAGTATTCTTAAAATCGGGGTTATATATTTCATTTAACTTAAGTCCTAATACATCACATATCTTGCTTAAAGCTTCAATCGAACTTTCACTTCTTCCAATTTCCACGGATCTAACTATATTAATGCTAACACATGCAGCCTCTGCAAGTTCAGATTGCTTCATATCAAGTTCAGTTCTACGCTTAACAATTTTCTCGAATTCAAGTTTTCCCTTCATTAGTAAACCACCCTAATTGTATTATTTTATATCCTAATATAATAATACCCTATATTTTATAAAAATCAAGAAAAAATGTACATTTTATTTAAATTTAATGTACATTGTAAATTTTTCACTTTTTATAGCGTTTTTACAATTATAATAATAAAATCCTTAAGTGACCCGGGGTCACCTAAGGATTTTTTTTAATGATCATATTAGCTTATTTTTTCATTTCTCCAAGTATCACAAACCCCATTTTCATTTGATTCATTAAACATACATTTACCGTTTCTGTTTACAGCACAGTTTTCACAGGATTTAATTATATTCTCGTCAACTTTAATATCTATATTACCTCTTAAAAGCATTTCTTCAAGTTCAACCTCAGAATATTTCCTTTTTGAGCTATCTCCAGGCCTAATCTCAGGTCCTTTCTTATAGCCTTTTATACCCTTAGCATAATCTTCCCTAACTGCATTTAAAATCCAGCTCTGCGTGTTTCTTATATCTTTTTGAGTTAACATATAATTATAATTTCTTTGAATTAAATCTAAGTCGCCCTTTGCTGTCACAATAATATCCTTAAGTTCACTTTCGCTTAATTCAATTTCCATAATATCACTGGCTCTTTTTAATAATTCAAGTGGAATAGCAGCAATTGACACTGCTACCTCATCAACTGGAACTTTAACTACATCTTCAGGCAAGGCTACACTCTCACCATTTTTCAGCATTTCCTTTTCACTGCTCTTCGAGTTAATCTTAAATTTAATGGCAACTATCTTTTTCCCTTTTTTAATTTCCTCATAATCAAAGCTAATCTCTGTGTTTTTATTTATCTCATTTTGAGCTTGAATTATAATCTTTCTTTTAAAATCATTGTAACGCTCATATTCATTTTCCCCTATGCAGAACTTCTCACGAAGATCCTCAATCTCAAGAACTCTTTCTCCAATTGCTTTATACTGCTTTAATAGTTCATACATCCTAATTGAATATGTACTTTTAAATTTAATAGCATTATCAAAATCCAGACTTGTAAATTTATCTTTAAGTTGAAGTAAATATGGTTTAAGCTTAGTATCAAAGCATAGCTCCATTGTCCCATCATCAAAGTATTCAGCTGAGGACAACCACTTTGTAGTTAATACTGAGCTTTCTTTCCTAATAACCAGCTCCTTATTTCTTAAACTATCTATGGTCTTTATAAGCTCAGCCATTGTGAACTTATGATTTTTGAGTATATTAGTAATTTCCTTAGAACTAAATCTATAGGGCTTAAATTCTTCATCATTCTTCTCTATCTTAGTTGTTAATATATATGTTATACGATGCTCCTGGAGGGATAATTTATATGAAGCCTCGATAAAATAATTCGATTTAACAAGGTAATTGTTCTTTTTAATCTTTCCATATGCATTTGCCATAATATAACACCTCATGTATAATTTTAAATACGACAAGTTAATATGTCAAGTCGCATTTAAAATAAATAAGTACAAATAAGTCGTCTTTGAAATGCTGCTAATTGTTTGCAGCTCAAATTTTATCCCTACACCTTCAAATATGCTTTAAAATTAGCAGTAAAATTCAAAGTACAAATTGGTCGTCTTTGATGTACAAATAAGTCGCACTTGTACAAATCCGTCGTCTTTAGCGTACAGATTAGTCGTCTTTAAGTACAAATAGGTCGTAGTAAAGTACAAATCCGTCGTCTTTAAGTACAATTAAGTCGTCTTAAGGTACAAATTAGTCGTTTTTACCTCTCTGAAACCCTTATATATCAATAGCTTGAAGGGTATGTAAAACAACTAAAACTAGTTAAAACTAGTTAAATATAAATAAAACAACAACTAAAACAGCTATTGTTGTTGTTTCAATACTATTTATTATCTTTATTTAAAGCAGGATATTTATTGTTTGTGGTGAATTAATATCTTAGATAAAACTTAGATTGTAAATTTACAAATATATTAAAGTTAATTAAAGTTAAGTTTAATATTAACAAAATACTTTAATCTGGGGTGATAAGCTTGGGTGAAAATATATATTATAATGTTTATATTGCTACCACAATAGGTGCTGCTATTGTAGCTCTTTCATATCTGTTGTTACAAACAGAAGAAAAAAATCTCAAAAAATATCTTCAATTAGGGTTAGATTTTTCATCCTCCAAAGGGGACTTCTTAACTGTTATTTTCTATATATTCACTGGGATAATCGTTGGTATTGTTGTTTTTAGTTTCATATATCAATTATATACCGGTAAAAGCACTTTGAAATTCGATTTGTTTGATATTGTTTTTATAGGAATTGCGGAATGGATTTCTATTCTTTATATAAAAAGATCAAGTAAATTTATAGAGAAAATCAATAAGATAATCAAAGAAAATGATTCCAATAAGAACAGAATGAAATTAGATATATCTTTGATTTTAATTATTATACTTCCATTTATATATTTTACTGTAATAATTTATAGGGAAATATTAGTCAATAAGAATGGAGAAAGTACCCTTGTTTTATTTATAATTGAATGCTTTGCGTATATTTTTATATTAAAATGGTTTGGATACTTAAAAACACTAAGAGCTGTATGTGACATAAAAGAGTTTACAATCTACTTTAATGATTTAAGTATAAAAAGATATAAAATATTATATAACGATGGAAACTTCATATTGGTTATAGATGATAAAAAGGAGTTTCGATATATAAATAAAGATATAATGAAAAGTATTAGTAGCAGCGAAGCTATACCAGAGAATTTAGTTGAAGTTAAAGATAACTCAGATCTTAAACTTAAGTTTGAAATGACTTTTCCTAATAAAAAACATAGAAGGTAGTAAGAGCTGACTATTTATAAAATTGATTTGCATATTAGAATAAATTACTAAATACAATTTATAATCTGTTTTAAAAGGTCTATAAGCCCTCGTGGCAGCATAAACTATAATTTAGGAACAACAGGGCGAATTACAATTTAAAAAGCTATAATGGCTCATTAAACTAAATCAATTGGAGGTAGACAATGCGTAAAGTAGAATTTATAGACGAAGAGCTTTTAATAATAAGGCAATCACTGGACCTGTATAAAGAAAAGATTCAATTAGAAAACGCAAGATCAGCAGCATCAGAATTGAAAACTATAGAAGAAATGGTTAAAAAACTAAAGCATGAACTTAATAAAACCAGGGAGTAGACCTGAAGGTTCTGACGTTTGTATTATAAGTGGATAAAAATAAGCACCAGTAATTTTTTTAGATTACTGGTGCTTTACGCTTGATACATTAAATCTTAAATGAAATTTACCATATTTTAAAACTCATATATTTATTTAATCTTATTAAAATAATCTTCAGTAACTTGAAGCTGTTTTTTTAGTATTTCCTACCACAAATGCCCTTGCATTTCTCCTGTTCCCATAGAAATTTTAATTCTTCTTACATTTCCATTTTCTTCAGTTTTTCGAAAGAAATAATGTTCAGTCTGCTTGTAGAGCTCCCACCCATCCCTATCACAAAATCGTTTTAAATCTGACCAGCGAGGCATATAAAGTCCTTTTTTAATTCTTCATCAGATTCTGAAACCAAAGTTTTTATTACATATGGGAAATGAGCCTTTCTATTAGGAGCAGCGTGCCAGAAGTCAAGATCTTCGTAATATTCAGAGCAATACTCCTTCACATCACTTATAAGCAAATTAAGGGACTCCTCGTAGGTCTTAGCATTAACAGCAATTGATAGGGAATCAAGCCTATGAAGTTATTGCCTTCATAGGCTGGTTTCTGTATTACCCAACACTGTTTTTTATATGACTGTTTTATCTTATACCTCATTTTTCCCATGGCTAAAGGATATAACTATCTCCTGAATCTGTTCATTATAACCTTGATGTAATTTATTTATTTCATCCTGATGCTTAACTTGAACATCAAGTAAAGTTTGTTTTTGCTCAAGTGCTAAAGTATCCTTAGCTCTTTGTAATTCATCTTTATGCTGGGAATTCAATCTATTTATATCTTCCTCAGTCTTTGAGGTCAGCCTGTTTATATCCTCAAGAGCAGTAACATTCAGCCTCTTAATGGCATCATCATATTTAGCACTAATGCGATCTGTATCCTCTATATGTTGCACTTTAAGTCGTTCAAGTAATTCTATTGCGTCCTGTCTTTCTTTCTCAGCATGGGTCCTTAAATCTTTTTCACTGCTTAAAGTATTTTTAACTTCTTCAATTTCAGCCTTATAGGATTTATATTCCGCCAAAAGTCCGGTCATGGTATCGTTCTTATCTTTGTATTCTGCAACCAAGGCCTTAGTTGTAACACTTGTTTCTTCAAGCTCTGTAATCTTTTTACTTTGACTATCTATAACTCTATTGCCGCCTTCTAAGATATCCGTAGTCTGTTTAAGCTCGGCACCCAGTTCTGCAATTCTAGCAGTTGCAGTTTCAAGATCAGTATTTTTCTTCATTAAAGTTTCCTCGAGTTCTGCATCCTTAGCCTTAAGCCTGGTATCAATTCTTTTGCTTAAATTGTAATAAATATCCTGAACCCGGCCCAAATGCAGCTGCAAATCTTTTAAGTCTTGGCTGGCAATTGGTTGCATTTCTTCTGATTTCTTTAACTTATATGCTCCCATTAGACTTTGAATGAATTCTTTTCCCTGTTCACCCGAAGAGTTTAGCAGATT
>JACMJL010000057.1 GCA_014380625.1 Clostridiaceae bacterium | reverse complement strand
TCAATTGCAGACCATAATCTAACACTCGAATTGTCAGTAGTGGTACTTGGCCAATAAAAATCAGAATCCAACAGATTTCCTTTAAATGGTTCGTTTTTTGAATAATATGGTAAATTCAGGATATTCTCATTCCCCTTTATGAATATTATTCTTTGTTTTTTATTATTTATAAGATGATTCATAAAAATGAATTTATCCGTCTCAATTATATCGGTAACCATGGAATATTTCTTTATATTTTCAGAATATTTAGCTTGGTTCCCGAATGATTCAATAGGAAATGTATTAAAGTTATCTAACAAATATTCAGGAGTCACTTTTAAATTCTTTGTATCAATACTATAAATAGTATCAGAATTGTTTTGCCAAAAGAAGGATTTTGAATTATAGGAATAAAAAGGCTGACTGACAGGTATAAGAAATAATTCTCCAGTGCGATTGAATTTGAGGTAATTTTTAGAACTTTTTAATGTATCTCCTTGACCATTTAAAAAGAGTAAAGAATTTGGTTCGACACCCGAAATATTAAATGGATGTGCAAGTAATACATTATCGACAACGTCTATACTTGCCAAATATCCAACACTAAAGCTGCTTATATATTTACCATCAATTGTAAATTTATGGATTTGATTTTTTATATAGTCATAAATATAAACGGTTTTGTTTACTTTATCAATTGCGAAGTCCATTAATGATAGATATTCGCCAGGCCCATTTCCTTTATTCCCAAACCGCCGGACAAATTTCCCTGTGGAAGAAAATATTTGAAGCTTATCATCCGATAAGATAAAGAAATTTTTATTGTATTCTATGCATTTTGAGATATTGGATATGAGACATTCCTTGTTAGTTTCGAGAGAAATAAATGTAACTGATTTTATTATACCACTATCATCCGATAAAAAAGAATTGGATGATATGGCATTGTTGAAATCGATTATCTTTTCTTTTGAGTTATTTATTTTATCATTTTTACAATTTATAAAAATGGCCACAAGTGCTAAAGAAATAACTACAATTTTTATTCTATTTTGTCTCATAAGTAATGGGAACTGAATAATGTCGTATATCTATATCTAAGAAATTTTCCCAAAACAGGAAGATTCTATTTATTTAAACCTTATTCTTCTGTTTTTCACCTTCATAAGCTTAGTAACAAAAGTAAGCCCCACAACTCCAACCTTAGTAACCTTTTGAAAGATAAACAGTAAGGTTACTAAGGTTTGGGATTTGTGCATATCCTTGGTTACTAAGGTTATGAAGGTTAATTCACCGGATATGATTTCATCCTTACTTATTTCAATGAATGAATTATTGATATGCTGATCAAATTCTGTATGCCAAACAGTTAACAGCATCCTTTCATTCCATAAAAAGCAATCCATGAAATTAGAATACTTCAATGATTGGTTTGCCTTCAAGAAGAGGCGTAACATCTGCTAAAAACTGCTTTAAATATTCTGATTTGTTGTGGTGATCCAACGCAGGTTGATCTTTATATTCTTCATAAAATATAAATTCAGTTCCCTGATCAGAACAATCCTTGTAAAGACGATAAGAGAGACACCCCTCTTCTTTACGTGTTTCTTTCAC
>JACMJL010000056.1 GCA_014380625.1 Clostridiaceae bacterium | reverse complement strand
TAAGAAAACTGATATTTCAAAAACCGATTTTCTAACAAATTATCGTATGTCCTTAGATAAATTAGGTTTAAAAGCTGATTCTATTTCTGAAATTACTGTTTCTGACTCAAAGGGTAACGGTTGTACCTTCCTTATTAAAGATAACAACACCCTAATCATAATCGGCGGCGGTACATTTTTTGAGCTTGCTAGAAAAACCTCATAAACCTAAAAATTATGAAGTGTTGGTGTATTTCTATCCTATTAGTACTGTAGGGTTGTAAATACCAATTTGTCTCTTTAAAGACTAAATTAATATAATAATAAAAGTGCGAAGAAGTATTTCCTCGCACTTTATATATTTTCTCCAATGTACTAATTATGCTTTATGGAGTTTGTAGGGATTGCTTTGATAAAAATCCACAAAAGCTTATCCCTAAATTAGAATGATAACGATTCTATATTAATATCACAACTTTTAAGAGGTTGATTATCGAAGACTACATGGCTATCTTCACTTTATTGACGGTTAGTTACACTAATAGAAATGAAAATGATTCAACTTCTCAACAACGTTTGATTCTAAGAATCGTATATAATATTTTACGTATTATATAACCTTATAAGGAAATATTCACGAACTATTAAGTTGAAAAAGCCGAGACGTACAAATAATTAAAGCGTTGAAATCTATAGAATTTACAATTATTAAAGGTTCTTTCCTTATTTTCAATATATCTTAACAAATTTTTGTAAAGACCGATAGTTATTTTTAATGATCATTATATGTGATAACTCTAAATTATCTAATTCTTTGAATATCTTATAATATTACAAAGTAATGATTCTATCACATTGCTGTGCCAAATGTTTATCATGTGTTACAATAACTATAGTTTTACCAGCTTTATTCAAACTTCTTAAAAGCTCTAAAACAGTTTTAAAATTACCTTCATCAAGTGAACCTGTAGGCTCATCAGCAAGTACTATTTTACTTGGTTTAAGCATTATTCTCGCAATAGCTACTCTTTGTTGTTCACCACCACTTAGCTCATAAACATTTCTCTTTTGATAATCACCTAGCCCAACAGATTTTAAAACTACACTGATTTTTTCATTCACTTGACTTTTAGAACCCTTAAAATACTTTAATGCTAATTTTAAGTTGTAGCTTACTGTCTCTTCATCCACTAATGCAAAATTTTGAAATAAATAACTTATCTTATTTCTAAGAATCTCCATTGATTTTCTGCTATTTGGCTCTATATTCTCTTCCTTATCAATTATGATTTTTCCACTATCTGGTTTGTCTAATAATCCTATTAAATTTAAGATAGTTGTTTTGCCCTTTCCGCTCTCACCAGTAATAGCAATAAATTCACCTTCATTAATAGATAAAGAAAAGTTATCTAGAACTCTTTTACTTCCATAAGATTTATTTACATCCTGTAATCTAATTAACTCCAATATTAATCAACTCCCTTTAATAACGCTAATAATTTTTCTTTTGCTTACAAACTTTATTACAACTAGAGTTATAGCTAATTCTATAATCATAAGAAGAACTGTTAATATAATTTGAGTAATATTTAAGTCTCCGCTTAAATTATTAACTATTAATATCACTATCCAATTTACTGTAAATAATAAAAAATACTCTTTGTACTTATGAATAGCTTTAAAGCCAAAAAATTGTCTTATTGCTAAATGTTTTTTAAATTCTTCAAAAAAACAATATATATTTTGGATTATAATTATTAGGATTGCAATTGCCAGAGCAAGCAAACTGCCTACAAGAAATGTTAGTAAATCATATACGGATTTACTTTCAAAAGCAACTCCCTCATTTACTGGCGAAAATTTTCCAACATATTTTTGTAAGTTTACTATTTTCAACTTAGCTTTTATATATTCTACTGGATCATAAGATGCATTAATTTTGATTTTAATAGGGTTTCCTATATACCCAATAATTACACCATAGTTCTGAGGTTCACCGTTTTTTTCTGTTATTACTCTGATAATTGAATTTGTAACAAAATTTCCACTATTGGGGTATACATCTAATTCGTATGAAAACATTTTTTGGTTAGGCATTGTATAAATAATTTTAATATCTTGTTTCCTTTTAGTAGCCCCATATACCTTTCCATAAAAGTTCCTTATATCAATTTCATTTTTCTTGTATTTATCAGGAATCAATAATATAAAATCAGTTTCATCTTCAGAAATATATATTGGTTTATTATATATATCATAGACTATATTACTTTTTAAATAATTAGGGTTAACTATAGCTAGATCCCTTTCATAATCATGAGATGTTTCTGAAATCATGGATTTACGCTGTGCTGGTGAATATAAATAGAAGTCTGCCATAATAGCACCCTCCTTATTTATGATGTTATATAAAGGGACCTGCATATCTATGAACTTACCCATCTCAATATCGTTAGCTAAAGTACTCATGCTCGGTAGCACATAGTATGCTTTAGTATCTTCCCATCTTTTATAATTATTATTAAATACATTTTTAATTCGATCAAAGTTTTTTATTCCTTTATTTATCAACATAAAAAACAGAATAATTAGCATAGTTTTTACTATAGAATTAAATATTATTACATCCTTTATTGGAAGCTTATTTTTAAGCATATTGCCAATTTTTATATTATTTAAATAGATAAAAGGTATTGATGAAACAATAAAAAATATTATTGTTTTCTCTATGCTATCAATCAATAAAAGCTTTGAAAAATTCACAAAATAAGAGTTATATTCTTTAAAGAAATACATACTCATAAATACATTTATAATTAAAACGATAAAACATTGAACGACTAATAAAGGTAACACTTCATTTAACCAAATTCCCCAACTTGAGTACCCTAGCATTAGCTTAACACCATATTTTTTATAGGACTTTATAATACTGTATAGAATTAACAAAGTAATAATAAAATAAAAAGAAGGTAATATCCATGGATTATAATAATATTCAGATGTGAAGGTTTCTTCTCGTATAGTTTCTATGCCATCAACGTTTAATCCCTTTTCTAGATCTTTTATAAGATAATCTATATTATCACCAGTGCTTAACTGTACTGTACAATATCCATTTAAGCAATACTTATCATTATTGACCATGCTTTTTAGCGTGGTAATCACAAAATTATTTTTGCCATCAAAGGTTTCTAGTTTACCTATTTGATTAGTTTTTCCTGTGTTTTGTGATGATAAAAACTTATCTGATTCATTTTCATCAATATTAAAAGCTCGTCCTTTTATAATACGATAATTATCAAAGTAGCTAAAGTCTGTTAAATAGATAAATTTAAGTAGTTCCTCAGTATCTCCTATTCTAGAATAATAGATATTTGCTTTATGCTTTTTTAATACCTCTACCATCCGATTGTAGATATTAGTTTGATCATTATTGCTTATTTCATCTGGTAGTAAAATCTTATATGAATTATTTAGCTTTGCCTCTACTTTCTCCATATTGTTATTAGCCTTTTGTTTTTCACTATTAAACAGTATGAAGAAAGAGAACATTGAAATAATTATTAATAACATGATAATAACTTTTTTCAAAGTCTCCCTCCATTCACATAGATTTATCTATTTGTGTCAATACCACAATATGCAGTAAATCCACTCGTGCTTTTGCTATCTGGTGAATTTGCACAAACTGTATATGGTGCAACCTGTGATCTATAATTAATTACACCGCTACTAATTGTAACCTTTACATAATGCCAATATGCATCATTTTTGTAATAGGAGTATCCCATGTACCAGCCATTACCATAGTTGTGAATACCTCTAGTCCATAGGTCAGTTCCAGGCATAATCGTATTATGAGTTGTTGGTACTCCATTTGTAGTTGATGTCTCAATTATTGATGCAAGTACTGTAAATGTTGAACCAATTACTAAAATTGCAGATAACATAAGTGATGTTATTAATTTATTAGATTTTAACATTTTTTTACCCCTCTCATTATTTATAATTTCACATAAAGTTAGTTTGCTATATTATAAATGGCTCTAGCTAGTCCATATATTTATTTTACACTATCCCTCGTATGTTGTATACATATATTGTTAAATTAGTAAATATATTGTATGTTATGTTTTTTTATTTGTGTTCTCACAAATTTGTATAGCTTAACAATTGTAACTACAATTGACATATAACTAAAATAGATTATTTGTATAATCCTGTTATTTTTTAACCTAAAAGTATTATTAAGTACTTTTTTCGTTTTGTAAGTAAGAAATATTGGTGTCAATATAATATTGTAGACATGAAAATTCCAACACTTTTAAATATAAAAAGCACTCTTCTGTAAATTTAAATGGAGTTTTACTAATAGCACCTTTTGGTAAAATATTGAATATTAAAACTGGAAAATCCTATATCCATTTGGGAATTTTATACCTATTAATAAACTATCAGTGGAAGTACTAAAAATGAATTATGCCCAAAATGAACGGATTATGTTAATAACAGAAGGTAAGTTGTTGCAACACTAACAGATTGAATACCTACAGAAAACTCCATACTAATAATCAAACTGATTACAATAAATACACTAATTACTCTTTTAACCTTCCTTTGAAGCATTTTTGTTTTTTAAATCATAATTTACTTCCAATTTTTTTTACTCATCTTTCTTAGCTAAGTCTTGATTGTCAATTATAAAGAGATAAATATAAACAATGTATATTGTAAGCAGAACAAATAAAAAAGAGGGTGGCATTTAGCCAATGTCATTTAGCCCCCCACCCTCACTTATAAAAATCAAATATTAGTTATGGAAATTGAGTAACTGTCTGTTTTACACTGCCTGCTTTTGCTGCATTACCTGTATTGTTTACTACATGTGTTATTTCTCCATTACCAGTTAAGAATACAGAAGCTGCATGGTGAACTTTTACACCTGCTAAAGTTGGAACTTCTATACCACTATTGGCTGCTACCACTGCATCCCTAAAGAAGGAATAAACTCCTGAGCCATAAAGTTCATGACTAGTAACTGAGTCAGCTACCTTGTAAGCAGCATATCCGTTTAAGCTTCCGTTTTTGCTCATCCAAGAAGCTTGGTTTGGAACGTCATATGGCATTTCGCTCTGATAGAAGTATACCTTTCCACCATTACCATTCCATATAGTCTGATATTCCTGATAATGTTCAACAAAAAGTCCATACATGGTCATGTTGTTACCGTTTACAATAAAACCATTCTTTGCTGTATTAACTGTCCAGCCTACTCCTGCGCCGTGATCTGCACGCCATACCCAGAAGTTGTCGCCAATAACGTTGTTACTGTTAATCTTTAAGCTTACCTCAGCCTTACCTACAGCTGCTCCACCTACTCTGAAGAATAAATCCCAAAGAGAAGTAGGATTAGCTGAATGAGTTGCTGAGCTGCCTGTTGGTCCAACTTCCATCAATACTGGTGAATTGTTTGCACCTGCATCAAAAAGTAGTCCAGCGATTTTTACGCCATCAACATCTGCAACAGTCATTGCAGCAGTTCCGTTGTCTGGAATTAAAGTTGCAAGTCCAAGGCCTAAAATAACTGTATCTGCACGGGTTATTTTAAGTGCTTCACTAAGATGATATACACCAGGAGTAAAGAGAATGTTTAATCCTTGGCTCAAAGCTTGATTTAAGCTTGCTGCCGTAGAGGTTCCTGGTTTTGCTACAACAAATTGGCTAATAGGTAATGAGGTACCTGCAGCCGAACCACTTGCCCAACTTGTGCCTACAGCATTATTTCTTAAAGCTGGAACAAAAACTGAATATTTTCCATCAGTGCCAATAGTGAGGAATGGTTTCTCTCTCAAAACTGGAGTCTGATCAATTACTGTATTAGGAACTGATGGATAAGAGCTGTCATTTGTAGGAGCTCCTGAATTACCTACAAAAACCATGTTCCAATTTCCACCATTCCAGGATCCCATTTGACTATTTCTTGTTAAGAATTGTTGTTGTGATCCTGAACCTATTGAACCATCAACCTTGGAATCAGCGATAAATCCACCACTAGACCAAGCATTATCATAATCTGTTCCAAGAGGATCCCACAAAGAGATATTACCCTTTATGTGTACACGTCTCATTGGAGCAGCCTGTGATACAGCCCAGGTTAGAGTGCCAGCTGGAGCTAGGTTGTTAGAGGAGTATGTTGGTGTAATGGCAAGGTTTTCAACAGACCTCCAGAAATTACAAGTAGCATTACCGTTCATCCAGTCAGCTTCACAGCGTACTGCACCGGTTATTGAAACATCGTCTGGATTTTTTCCTAAACCCAGTACGGATGTAAAGAAGCCAACGTTAACATTATTACTGTAGGTACCCGGTTTGAAGAGTAATGCATATCTCTCATTACCGAATTGATTTGTTTGCATTTGATTAAATACTGTATCCACGGTGCTTTGAATGCTAGCACTTGACATTGATGGATCGAATATTTTAACATTTGGTCCAAGGTCTACAATACCATTGTCCACGTTAATGGTAATGGCTGCAGTTGCTATATCTGAATTAGTCATAGCTGCTTTGTAGGCTATAGCTTTAACTGTTGTAGTTGCTGAAATAGTGAATGGTGCTGAGTAAACTGTTCCTGTAGTAGCTGTTGGAGTAGAACCGTCTGTTGTATATCTTATAGTGGCGCCTGAGGTTCCATCGCTTATAGCTACTGACTGTGCAGTTGTATAAGTTCCTGAAGCTGGTGTTATTACTGGTGTTACTACTTTATTAGTAACTACTGATGTGCCATATACTTCAAAACTCCATAAAGAGTATCCATAACCTGTAGTTCTTGCTGTTCCATACATTCTTACATATCTTCCGTTTGCAGCGGTTGCAAATGTAATGTTTTCCGTTCCTCCTGTGCCCCCGGTCTTCACATAGCTGTCAACCCAATTTATATTATCTGCTGATACTTGTATCTTATAGTCTTTTCCTGCTGCTACTTCCCAAACAAGTTTTGCGCCTGTAACTGAATAACTTGATCCTAGATCCACTGTTACCCATTGTGGGTCGCTGAAAGCTGATTCAAAGCGAGTGCCTGCGTTATTATCAAAGGCTAATGCTGCTGTGTTTGTGCCTAAATATGAAGATGAGGTAGCAGGTTTGTTCAAGGCAATATTAGTAGGAGTTACAATGTTTACTGCTGTGCCATATACTTCAAAGCCCCATAAAGAATATCCATAGCCTGTAGTTCTTGCTGTGCCATACATTCTTACATATCTTCCTGTTACTGCATTAGTGAATGTACAAGTTTCTGTTCCGCCTGTTCCCCCAGTCTTTACATAACCGTCAATCCAATTAGTATTATCCGCTGATACCTGAATTTTATAGTCTTTTCCAGCTGCCACTTCCCAAATTAGCTTTGCCCCTGTAACTGAATAACTTGATCCAAGATCCACTGTTATCCACTGTGGGTCACCGAAAACTGATTCAAAGCGAGTGCCTACGTTATCACTATCGAATGCTAATGCTGCTGTATTACCGCCTATATAGGATGATGACGTAGCAGGTTTATTCAGGGCTATGTTCACAGGATCTGCACTAGTAACAGTTGTTGTACCCACGAATAGACTTACAATTAGAGTCAATGTGAGAAACGAAGATAAAAATCTTTTTCTTTTTGACAAATTTACATACCTCCCAAAGTTTCATTAAGAATAGAGTTTAACTACACGTCTTTTACCTAAGAGGAAACCTCCTTTCATTAATCCTCTTCATATACCTTTTGTATTTATATTAAAATAATGTAGTTCAAAATAATTAGACCTTTTGTAAATCTAAAAACAAATAAGTAATATCCCTCTATGTAAAATCATTATCATTTATTTTGATAAATTTTCCCCTCACTGGTAAGCATATTAGAATTATCATATAATGAGGAATACCTTGCGGAAGCATCATTATAACAATTATCCGTGAACCAAGAATACCTTTCAACAAAGCTAAGCCCCTGAAGCATTGGCAAAACCTGCTTCATGTATTCATCTGCTAAGGCCTGAGTTGGTACTGTGCGCGTCTTTATACCCCAACTATTTATGTCTATAGTACCTATTTCAGTAATCCATATAGGTTTCTTATACTTATTATTTATACCAATTAGCCAGTTTTTCAAATTTAGAACAGCGTTAGGGTCTGTAAAGTCCTGATAAAAATGAAGAGCTATAAAGTCAACTCTAAGGCCTCGCTTATTGGCTTCTGTCATGAAATTTTCTAACCATCCATTATAGGGAGTTGTGGTGGCAGGACTACCAAGTCGTAATCCAGTATCCATAAGCTTTGGCCACAAGTCTATAGCTTGTTGCACCGTCATATTCGCTTGAGAGCCCAAATCTGGCTCATTAAAGGCTAGAAGATTTGTATATTGACCTGCTTGTTTTCCTTGCTTTAAGGCTTCTATACTGGAACTTGTTACTGAAGCTCCACCCCATAGCATAGGGACATATTCCATTTTTCCCTTTTGAGCTGGATTCCCAGTATATTTAGTTGTCCAGTTATAAAACCATCCCACATTTAAATTAGTAAGTTTAGTCAAATCAGAACCTGAGTACTTGCAGGAAGCTACCCCCTTCTTTGAGTTTAAAGTAGTTACTACTGGCTTAGGCACATTAGTAGGTTTTGCAGGTACTACCGGCGTTTCTACCTTTTTAGTGGTAGCTGTCACACTATTGCTTGGTTTAGTTTCTACAGTTGTTTTCTGAGGCTCAATTTCTGGAGCAACCTCAACGGTAACCTTTGTTTTATCATCCTCTAATGCTAAGGCAGGTATACTTTCATCCTTAGTGGAGATCGCCTTAACACCGCTATTCAAGTCTACTTTTTCAACTGGAGTTTTGTGAGTAAAAGGTACAATTATAAGTAAACTCACAATCAGGAAAAGTATCAAAGATATAATTTTCTTTCTTTTGGACAAAAGAATACACCTCCTACATTTTACTTTAATTACAATATATACCATCATAGGCAAAAAAGAAATACTAGTATATTAGTTTCCTAAGTTTCTAGCATTCTTTTTAGCAATTAATTATTTTTTACTAATTAAACCTTGTCTTAACCTTTTACAGCACCTGCTGTAATTCCCTTAACAATATTCTTTTGGAAAATAGCATAAAATATTATAACCGGAATCATCGAACATACTAAAGCTGCCAAAATGCTTGGCCAATCTATAATATAAGCACTAACAAATCCTCTTGCTTTTAATACTATAGTATAATTTTTAGTATCTGAAATCATTACCAGTGGAAGCATAAAGTCATTCCAAATCCAAAGTACATCAAGAATAGCTATAGTTGCAGAAATAGGTCTTAAGAGAGGAAAAATAATCTTGTAAAACATTTGGAATTGATTACATCCGTCAATTAATGCAGCTTCCTCCAACTCTGTTGGAATTCCTTTGGAGAATCCATGATAAAGAAATATTGCCAAGTTTATACCTAAGCCCATATAAATTATAGTAAGTCCTGTTTTGCTTCCTGACAAACCTAATAACTTTGCCATTTTATAAAGTGGTAACATAACAGATGAAAATGGTACCAACATGGAAGATGTAAATAATATAAATATAAATCCACTTAATTTCCCTGGGGTCTTAGCTAATTTATATCCTGCTAAAGCACTAACAACAACAATACCTACTACTGAAACCACCGTAAGATAAAGAGTATTATAAACAACATTTATATAATCCATTTTTCCTAAGGCTAGTCTGTAGTTGTCAAAGCTAAAGTGTTTTGGAAAAGATAAAACTGATAAACCTATTTCCATCTGAGTTTTAAAAGAGTTTAGAACTGCGATATATATTGGAAAAAGGGTAAATAATGCTATTATAGATAACACTATAGTTGTTAAAACAGGGACAATCTTAACTTTTTTCATTATGCCTCAACCTCCCTCTTCTTAAGAACCTTAAGTTGTACAAGAGTAACCACCAAGATAATCAAAAATAAGATTACTGATTTTGCGCTAGCATAGCCAAATCGCATGTTACCCATAAATGCAGTATTGTATATGTTTAAACCCATAACCTCTGTAGCTCTTACTGGTCCTCCACTGGTTAAAGCAAAGACAATATCAAAAGCTTTAAATGCTCCAGCAATAGTTAAAAATAAACATATAGTTATTGCATGCATAATCATTGGTAAAGTCACATTAAAGAAGGTTTGAATTGAAGTCGCTCCATCTATAACTGCAGCTTCCTTTAATTCCTGTGGCACTCCTTGAAGTGCTGCTAGGTATATGAGCATCATATATCCTACACCTACCCACAGTGTAACAATTATAATTGCAATAGAAGCAAGCTTTGCATCTCCAAACCAAGACTGATCTAGAAATTTAAAAGGTGTCACCTCTGCAACTCTTGTAGAGACTTTTGTAAATATGAATACCCACACAAAGGAGGCTATAACCATACTTATCATATTTGGCATAAAAAATATTGTTCTAAAAAGTCCGCTGCTTTTTTTCTTAGAATCCACTATTAATGCTAATCCTAATGCAAAGACATTTTGTAGTACAACGATAATAATTGCATATTTAAATGTAAAAATGACTGAATTAACAAAATCTTGATCATCTTTGAAAGCTTCAACGAAATTACTAACTCCTATAAATTTATATGGCGTTCCTAAACCGCTGGTATTAGTTAAGCCATACCAAAATCCTTGTAATAGAGGCACTAACATAAATGCAATATACAAAATCAAAGCTGGTGCTACGAAAGCCAACAAAGATATATTCTTCTTACTTATGAATTTTCTGGGTTTTGATGTTTTATCGCTTTTCATTCTATCTTCCAATGTCCTTCACCTCTTTAATTATAATAACCCAATATCAATTATTAAATTGATTTACTTAATAGTAATAAGCTATCCTTATGGATAGCTTATTACTAACCTTTATTAATAACCTATTTATTTAACTTAAACTATTTTCTATTTTTTTATAGAAGTCGCCCAAACTTTATCTAAGTCTTTAATAACTGTTTCTTTTGATTTAGATTTTAATAAATATCCTTGGAATTCTTTACCTGTTTCATCTTTAAGAGCTTGTGGCATTGTAGGGTCAAGGTAAGTCTTACCAGCTTTAACATAAACCATTGCATCCTCTACCCATGGTGAAACTTTTATAGTTTGATTAGTTGCAACTGGAGCAAATCCACATGCAATGTAGAACTCACTTGCAGTAGCGTCTTCTAAGAAGAAGTTTAAAAGTGATTTAGCAACATCTTTATTTTTACTTGTCTTTACAACAGATAAAGTAGTTGAAATACCTAAATTAATTAATGTTTGATTAGGATCATCACTTATTGGAAGAGCTGCAACACCAAGTTGGAAATCTTTGTTTGCCTTTAAAATTGCATCTGAATTCCATGGTCCTTGAAGCCACATAGCTGCTTTTCCTGCTGCGAAATCAACAGAACCTTGATCGTTATTTACATCTAATGGTTTAGCTGTACCATTAGCATGAATTTCATCCATAACTTCAAATAGTTGTGGAGCTTTAGCATAAGAACCAGTTCCTGCATTCATGTTCTTTATAAAATCTTTAGATCCTGTATAATCAACTGCACCAATTACTAGTGAGTTAATTAACTGTGGAACCCATGTATCTTTATATGCTAATAACCATGGTGTTATTTTTGCTTCTTTTAATTTTTTATCAACAGCCTTCATTTCTGTAAGTGTTGTAGGAGGTTTTATTCCATTATCAGCAAATATCTTTTTGTTGTAGATATATCCCCAATTAGTACTTTCTAATGGTAATCCAACTACTTTACCCTTGTAAGATACTGCATCTTTAACACTAGGTAAAACTTTTGCTGCAAATGGTTCAGCGCTTAAATCTTCTAAATAATCTGCTTGAGCATATACTGGAATATCGTTCATAGCATGTACAGCAACAATATCCATTTCATCCTTAGCAGCTAATCTTGTATTAAGAACTTGTAGAGAAGTAGCTGAGTCTGGCCATTCAAAATCAAATATAACCTTTACATTTTTTTCTGCTAGATACTTTGCAGCCCATTTAGCAGTAAACTCTGTAAACTGTGTTTTAAGTCTTGGTCCTGATTGAGCAAGAAACATTTTTAAATGTACCTCTTTTGCTGCTCCTTTAGTTGTAGATGAAGATGAACTTGAACTAGAAGTTGAACTTCCGCAACCTACTAACATAGATGTAATTACCAATCCGCATGTAATGATCGATAGTAATTTTTTTGTTTTCATTTGATAGTTTCCCCCTTTAATATGTTTATAATAATTCTTTAACTGAACTATATCATAATTATAAACGTTTTCATAATATTTGTGATTGATTGGTATTAGCATTATCTATTGTATAATATTAACCCTCTTTTCTCATATCCCCTGGCGACATATTAAAGTAGTTTTTAAAAACATGATAAAAATGGGTTATATCTTCATAACCAACGGATTCTGCCACACTTTTTATACTAATATTTTTATCTTCAATCATTAACTTCGCCTTTTCCATTCGTAGTTCTATAATATAATTCATTAAGTTTTTTTGATATTTTATTTTGAAAGCCTTTGATAAATATTCTTTGCTAATAAAAAATAGATTAGAAAGGTGGTCTAGGGATATATGTTCTGTATAGTTTATTTCCACATATCTCTTTACCTGTGCTAAAGTAGTATTGTCTTTATTCTTCATATTTTCAGCAATTACTTTTATTGCCTTTTCAAATCTATTGCCCAAGAGATTAATGGTTTCAATCAAAGACCTCTTTTCCGTATCTTTATATTCAAATTGCAGTTTCATATCAATAGAATTTATTTCCAAGCCTTCAGTTATAAGAAGTTGTTCTCCTATCATTTCAATAAAAACTTTATTTAACACATTTCCTACACTTGTCTCATCCATTTCACTTTTAATAATATTGTCATACAGTTTTTTCAAGGTATTTTTAATTCCTAATAAATTACCTTGAACTAATAGTTTTTGAATAACTTTCTTTTCATCCATTATTAATCGTATAATGTTTTTATCTATAACTTTAGCTAAACTATATACTGATAGATCCTTTGATAAATACAAATTATTAACCTCATCAACACATTTCGCGATAGCAATATTTAATTCATCAGCATCTATAGGTTTTAAAATATAATCTACTGCATTGGACTTAATAGCCTGCTTGGTAAACTCAAAATCATCATAGCCACTAACAACAATTATTTTTATATCTGGATATTCTGCCTTTAATATTTTCAGCATTTTAATTCCATTCATTCCAGGCATATTCATGTCTGTGATAACAATTTGAGGAGCGTTTTCTCTAATCAAACGTAACCCTTCTACTCCATCACTAGCCTCTTCAATAAGAGTTATCCCATATTTATCCCAGTTACCAAAGGTTTTTATTGTGTTTCTCGTCCATACTTCATCATCCATAATCAATAATTTTATCATTTTATCTCTCCTTTTAGGAACGCAGCCAAAGTCAATATTACTGTTGTACCCTTTTGTTGCTCACTACTAATCTTTATTCCGTATTCACTCCCAAAGTATAGCTTTAACCTTGCATCTACATTCTTGACTCCCATACTTTCACCCAGCTCAAACACACTATTAAGATTGTTCACTAACTGACTATTAATTTGTTGAAGTTTATTTTCATCAATTCCTACCCCGTTATCCGTAACTATTATATTTAAATTATTATCAATTCTTAACGCACTTATACTTAGTTTCCATAACCCAGTTTTTTTCTCTAGGCCATGCCTAAAAGCGTTCTCAACAATTGGCTGAATAATTAATTTTGGTAAAACATATAGGTTAAGGCTTTCATCAATGTTTAATTCAACATCAATCCTATCTGTAAACCTGGACTGTTGTATCAATAAATAGTCTTTAAGGTATAATATTTCTTGCTGAAGTGGAACTAGTTCCTCATTGATCTTAATTGAATAAAAAAACATGTTGCTAATTGCTTTTATTATTACATAAATCTCTGGTACATTTTTAGAAATAGCTATTCCTCCAATAAGTTGAAGTGAATTGTTTAAAAAATGCGGGTTAATTTGCGCTTGTAGTGCCTTCAATTGAGCAGTTCTTTTCTCCATCTTTATTTTATACTCATTTTCTATAAGATTTTTAATCTTTTCAATCATAAATGAATAACTCTGTTCTAGTACTCCAATTTCATCTAGTCTTCCCGTTGGTATAAGGCTTATCAATTGATTATCTCTTATTCCTTTCATAGCACTTGAAAGTCTTCTAATTGGTTTAGTTGTTTCATAAGCTATAGCAATTGCTATTAAAACACATAAAATTAAAGATATTATAATAATTAAAATACTAATATTTAAAGTACCCTTAGCCCCTTTAACAATAAATTTATTTGGGACAATTTTAAGAGCCAGCATTTTAGAATTGGCAATCTTGCAATAAAAAACAGAATACTCTTTTGTTTTTATATATGAATTTTCTGAAATATTATCTTTTTTGATTAATTTAATAGCTTCTTTAATTTCTGGCTTGTCCGCATTAGCCCCATATGGATTATAGGCTATATTTCCTTCTAAGTCTGTTATCAATACATCACTTTCATCTTCAGTTTTAAGAATGTCAAGTATATCGTTCATGATCTTCCACTTAACATTTAAAAATATAACTCCATTAAATTTATTTGTGAATTCAGTTAGTCTTCTAAAAACAAAAAAGCTCTTATCCTTTTGACTCCTTGCAAAGTTAAGATCTTTAGGGATAAAGTTAGAATCATTTATAATAGTTCCCACAGGATGGTTTATAGAATTAGAATACCAGATTTCATTTGTGGGAGTTAATTCTGAGGAATAATTTTTCGTTTCATCTGAAACGTAAAATATCTGCATTTTACTTTCATTAAAAAATATAAGTCCGTTATAATTATTATTTGAATAAAGCAGTGACGTCATCTTACCGTATATATAATTTTTCGAATCACTCTGAACCATATAATTACTGTCATCCGTTCTATCCACATTTGAAGAAAGATTCTGATCCACTAAAAAAGTAAAAAGCGCATCATTTTGTAGTGATATAGTTTTATCTATAAATTTACCAGTTCCTTTAATTGCTTTAGTATTAGACTTTATAATTGCTTCCTCCATGGAATTGCTTGCCCGAGTAAAAGATAGAAGAGTTACAATGGTTAATGGAATAATTAAGGAAAAGGTAATTGCGATAATCATCTTATTTTTAATACTCTTTTGAAAATAAGAGTTAAAAAACTTAATAATAAAACCTATACATTTTTTAATCATTATTTCTCTCTCCTTATTTTTTTATTCAGTAAGACACTCATTATAAATACCTATATTTTTTTCTGAATTGAGAAGGAGAAACATTAACTCTACGTTTAAATACGTAGCTAAAATATGGAATATTCTCAAAGCCGCACTCTAATGCAATTTCCGAAACACTCGAATCTGTTGTTACAAGACATCCTTTTGCTTTTTCTAGCCTTAAAATTGTTATATACTCATTGATTGGAATGTTCATGGTTTTTGTGAACAACATGTGCAAATAATTGGGACTTAGCCCACTAAATTCAGCTAATCTTTTTAAGCTTAAATCATCTCCAATATTATTTTGAATATATTCTACTACTTTTTTCAACATAAAATAATGAGAAGAGATGGGAATAAACCCATTGGTAAATGGGTTTTTAATATCAATATATAGTTGATGTAGTATTTGTAGTATCAGAGCCTTTAAAAGCACTGAGGATACCTCATTTGAATTAATAAACTCCTTCAAAACTGCATCAAACAAATAGTGGTAACGATCATTAAATGATGTGTGAACCACGGGTGGAATCAAATTAAGCATTTCATTAGTATAATTATTTTGAAATTTCTGTTCCTTCTCAAAATCATAATTTTCCGAATCTTTCCCTGTATTTCCTAGTAGATCCACAAAAATAACATAACAACTAAAGGGCATTATAGCCTGAGTTATTTGTCCTGGTCTTCTAAAGACAATATCGCCCTTTTTAATGGGATAGATTGTTTCATCAATGAGCATGAAACCCTCGCTTGACAAAAAAAACTCGATTTCATAATCATAAACCTCTCTTTTCCTAAATTTATAGCCTTCTTGCATGTCCATCCCTGCCGTAAAAAGAGAGGTTTTTAATACCCTAGGCGAAATATCATTTATTAAAATCTCAACAGTTTTCATTTGTGATTCCATAAAAAACATCCTTTTTTAAAATGAATACTCCCACACAAAGGTTGCTACAGTACCGCCGGGCACTTTTGCAGAAACTTGATGACCCTTGCATTGGATTTTGAAAGACTGGGTCTCCTTTGTCTGATTAATAACAATAGTTACAATATTATTGTCAGGATTTAAAAATGCTACATTTGTAACCTTATCCACTTCTCCATAATTGCTATCTATTCTTTTGGCTCCTGGCTGAACAAATTTTGAAAATTGTCCTAACAAATAGTATTCAGGACAGAGCCAATAGTTATCATATATATTACCTGATTTTAAAATACAAGTTGGTATTGAGTCCTGCACAAGCATTGTAGGGTCAGGTGTCCCTACCCACTGGTGTGGAGTTATATTACTGTCAAGCATAGTTACCCAGGAGTTGTAGCTAATAGCTGAATTTCTGAAGTATTGAGCTATCCTATCTGCTCCCTTAGTGCCCCATACTGAACGTTCTGTAAGCATTACATCTTTATCAGGAAATAATTCCTTTACCTCCTGCATAGTAGTTGGCTCTCCATCATAATCGTGAAAAGCAATACCATCTATTGCAGCAAGTGCTTCTTTACTATCTAGTGTCTCTATAGCAAACTTTTTACCATCATTAAAGTTATGATCAAATACCCATATCTTAGTTTTAAGATTCTGTGCAGCTAACTCTTTCTTTAAAGCTATGGCAAGTTCTTTTTCTTGATGGCTTGTCATAGAGCAACTTGGATAATTTATCTCTAGCATAGGTTCATTCTGAAGGGTCATAGAATAAATTGGAATACCCTGTTCTTCATAGGCCTGAATAAATTTACAATAATACTTTGCTAAAGTTTCAATATACTCGTCCTTTAGCTTTCCACCCTTTAAATTATACTCGTTATCCTCAGTAAATTCATTACTTTTCTCCTTCATCCACCCTGGTGGCGTCCATGGGGAGGCAAAAAATTTAATATCAGGATTAATTTCTAGTGCTTCTTTTAGAGTATTAATTATACCATATTCTATATCCTTTTGTATGGAGAAATAATCTAAATTATTATCGACTTCATTATTAAGTCTATCATCATAGGTATAGAATTTACGTCCTGTAAAATCGGGAGTACCTATGCAAACTCTAATAAGGTTCAAGCCAATACCCTCTTCAGAATGGACTAACTTTGTAAGTACTTCATGTTTCTTAACTTCTGACATTCTACCTAAACAATATACAGTAGATTCCTCTATGGAAGTACCAACTCCAAGAATTGATTGGTACTGCTTTTCTGGATTAACATGGATTGTTGTCATTAGTTCACTATCCTCCGATGTAAGAGGAAGGTTTTCTTGTTTTTCAAGCTTATAGGTTATATCACTTGGAGCATGGTACCAGGAGCGAGCCCCTGGTTTTTTCTCTGAACTCATCCATACCTGAACTAATTCTTTAGTCATAATTTCAGCTCCAATTTTACCTTCTTAGATACATACCATTGAGTTAGCAATGGATTATACATAAATCCTCTTCTGTATCCACTCATAATCTCCTCATAGAAACCAGGACATTCAAGTATAATAGCTATTACATTATCCCCATCTTGGTTAATGTAGGAATCTGGGATGTAGAATTCTTCTTGAGGTCCTAACATGTCATATCTTGCAACTGGCATACCATTCACATAAACTGTAAGTCTCTGATCTGCCTTTAGTGGCACAAACTTAAGTGGTGCAGTGAAAACTTCACCAACATTGTACTTAAACTTTCTTCTAAACCAAACTATATGGCCAAGTTCCTTACCTATAACGAACTTCTCCACATTAGGAGCTGTCTTCCATTCACTATCCTCAAATCCAAGTGTTGTATATCCTTCGTTCATACCATTTAAGCCTTTTTTAACATAGAAGGCTGTTAGCTCTAATTTAAAGTCCGTATTATCCTTAAACGTCCCCTGTAAATAAAATGGATTCATTATTCCACTGAATTTAACTATGTCGCCTTCATGTGGGTGGGATTTATTATGGAATTCATTAGCATAAAGAATAACCATGGTGTTTGTACCAGTCTTTAAGAATTTGGTTACATCCTTACCTTCAATTGGCTTGTTATTGCTTTTATAAATCAATTCTTCATTTAGGTATATAAACATTCTGTCTGTATCATTATGTTTATAGTTCATAAATACCATTCCTGGATCAGAAGTTAATTCAAATTGGGTTCTGTACCAGTAGTATCCATGTTCTAAGAGTCCTGCTTCTTCAAGGGAAATTGGTTCTTCAAGTAATCTCCAATCAGAATGATCATAGTCTTCTAAAACTTCACAGGAATCCGCTGCATACTGCCAATCTGAAGTCCAAATTGCTTCTGGTTTATCTAAAAATTCTCCTAATTCAAAGCTAGCAGTATACATTCCGGTGGCATCCTGTGCCATGGAAACCTTTTGGCCTTCAATTTTAGCTACCTTTAAACTTGTGTTTTCAGCTAATGGGAAGAACTTAACAAAATCCTTTGAACTCTCTTTAATTTGAAGTTCTAATTGTATATTGTCACCATCTTCTTTAACTTCTTGTAGGTAGTAGGTATTGTGGAATAAAAGCCCCTTTGCTAATTCTTCTACTCTACCTGACATTGTTTCTTCAATAATAAATAAATATACATCTTTAACCTTTATAATGCTTATGCCTGAATGGGTATATTGTAATAAAGTACAGTTATTGGTACTTCCGTGTACTTTAATATCACCTGAAATAACTGTAACACTTTCTACTGGCGCATTTATAAGCATTTCTCCATAAGTTCCTGTCTTTCCATTCATTACAAAAGCAGTACCATTTTCATATTTGCTAGATAAAAGAACTTCAGAAGTTGAATAGT
>JACMJL010000055.1 GCA_014380625.1 Clostridiaceae bacterium | reverse complement strand
ATTCCTATTCCTAGTTTAATTGCCTGATTTGGTCCTAGTATTCTCTCAGCCTTACCTCTAACTAATATCTCTCCCTTTTCTGGTTGGTACAAGCCATATAAAACATTCATAAGTGTAGTTTTACCTGCTCCATTTTCACCCAGCAGTACATGAGTTTCTCCTTCAAGCAAATCAAAATTAACATCTTCGTTTGCAATGGTACCTGGGAAAATCTTAGTTATGCCCCTCATCTCTATTACTTTATTCATGGTTCTCCCTCACCTCCTATTGATAATTATAAACTGAAATTTATGGTAAAGAGCTAGATGCCTTACGCATCTAGCTTTTAACTCTTTTATTACTTTATATCCTTTGGAGCAACAAAACTTGCTGCCTCTCCTTTTTTAGCTGGAACTATTAGCTTACCACTTTTTATAACCTCTGAATACTTTCCAACTAAGTCTAAAACATCCTTAGGAACATTTACATTTGATGTTTCTGCAATTCCCACTCCATCTTCCTTTAATCCAAGCTCAATAATCTTTCCAGCCTTGAAAGCGTTGTTAACAACATCTTTAGAAACATTGTAAGTAGCTGTATCAACTCTCTTAATCATTGATGTAAGAATAACTGATGCATAGGCTGGTACTGTTAATGACTGATCTAAGTCAACTCCAATAGCCCAAACTTTCTTTCCGCCATCATTTGCTTCTTTAACTGCCTTAAACATTCCTTCACCAACGCCACCAGCTGCATGATATATAACATCACAACCATCATTAATAAGCGCTTTAGCTGCTTCATATCCTATATTTGTATCTGTAAAGGAACCTGCATATTTTACTGTTTTTCTATCGATTAATCCCTTAGCTGCTTCTGGATCTACAGACTTAACACCCGCTGCAAAACCAGTTTCAAACCTCTGGATTAATTCCATGTCTATTCCACCGATAAATCCAACCTTATGGCTTGCTGTCATCTTACCTGCAACAACTCCAACAAGAAAAGATCCTTCATTTTCTTTAAAAAGTATGGATTCTACATTAGCAAGTTGAACTGTAGGTGTAGCCTTAGGATCAACGGATGCAACTGAATCGATAATTGCAAATTTTTTGTCTGGATATCTCTTTGCTATGTTCTCCATTGCAGTTTCCATCTGAAATCCAATACCAAATACTATATCATTGCCCTCAGTAATAAGTGCATCTAAATTTGACTCATAATCCTCTTTTGCCTTAGACTCTATAGCCTTATATTGAAATCCCATTTCTGTCTGAGCTTTCTTAATGCCAGCGTCTGCCGCTTGGTTAAATGACTTATCGTTTAATCCACCTTGGTCTGTTGAAAGACCAACCTTGATTTTTTTTGTAGTAGTCTCTGTACTTCCTGTAGAAGACGTACTAGAATTCGAACTACTGCATCCACCCAATAATGTTCCCACAATAGTAATTGTTGTGATTATCCCAATTAACCTCTTTTTATTCATTAAATTCCCCTCCAAAATGTGTTATCGTTTACACATAGATTATAATATGGTTTAGTGGCTTATGTCAATACTTCCACATAAAAGTTATTTTAATTATAAGAAATTTTTTTCATATTAAGATAAAGATTTTCATATTATTTTCACAAATTTTGGTTTTATTATAAATCTAAATTATTTGGTAAATTATATATAAATTGTTGATATTTAAAAGTTATTATGCTATTATTTTTTCAGTTATAATTATTCCAAATAATGTATAATTATAAGTTTTAACACTTCTATTATAGATTGTATACTATAAAAATATAATAAAAAAAGGAGTTGTTACAGTGTGACTAAAAATGTTTTTGTTGAATTGTTAAATGTTTGTAAAAGTTTTGATAAAGATGAGGCTGTCATTAAGAATTTAGACCTTGATATTAGAAAAGGGGAATTTTTAACTCTACTTGGACCAAGTGGTTGTGGGAAAACCACTACTTTAAGAATGATAGCAGGTTTTGAACTACCCACAAGTGGTGAAATTGTAATCGAAGGGGAAAATATTACAGAGAAGCCGCCTTATCAACGATGTGTTAACACGGTATTTCAAAACTATGCCTTATTTCCTCATATGAATATCTATGACAATATAGCCTTTGGTCTTAAGATGAAAAAAGTGCCAAAGAGTGAAATCAAAAATAAGGTAAATGCGATGTTAAAGATGGTGCAGTTGGAAGGATATGAAAATAGAATGCCCTCTCAACTAAGTGGTGGTCAAACGCAACGTGTTGCTATTGCAAGAGCTGTAGTAAACAACCCCAAGGTTCTTCTTTTAGACGAACCCTTAGGTGCTCTTGATTTAAAACTTCGCAAACAAATGCAATTAGAACTTAAACATCTTCAAAAAATCCTTGGTATAACTTTTATATTCGTAACCCATGATCAAGAAGAAGCCTTAACCATGTCTGACAGAATTGTTGTTATGAACAAAGGAATTATTGAGCAAACTGGAACACCCGAGGAACTTTATGAACACCCTAAAACTAAATTTGTAGCTAACTTTTTAGGAGAGACAAACATCCTAGAAGGAGAAGTCTTTAAATTAAAAGAAGCTGAAGTTTTGCTTAAGCTTGAGCAAAAAGAAGATATAATCAGAATCCCTAATCTTAATTATGCGTTAGGAGATAAATTTGTAGTCTCTGTTAGACCTGAGAGGATTAGAATAAAGACTACAGTTGAAGAAGGCGATGTGTGGCTCTCCTGTATATTTAAAGAAAAGATTTATGTAGGTTCAAACATTAGGATTATTATGCTTCTTAAAAACGGCAAAGAAATTATAGTTAATGAACCTATAGGACAAAACTTTTTGTTTTCGGAGGAAATCAAAGATTATTTTATAACTTGGAAACCAAATCATACCATAGCTATTAAAGCATAAAAAGGAGGCACTACATGAAAAAGTATTTTTCAACAATTTTACCTGCGTTGTTATGGATGGTCGGATTTTTTATTATTCCTCTTTTATTTATATTAGTAGTAAGTTTTTCTACTAGGGGTGAAGTAGGAAATATAGTATACAAATTTACCTTTTCCAACTATATAAAACTATTAAATCCCCTTTATATTAATATCTTTTTCAAATCAATTTTAATTGCTATATATACCACAGTGTTATGTCTACTTTTGGGATATCCCTTTGCATTTATAATAGCAAATGTTAATAAAAAGTTTAAACCAATTTTACTCCTACTTATAATATTACCATTTTGGACTAACTCTTTAGTTAGAACTTATGCAATGATAGTGCTTCTTCGAACAGAAGGAATTATTAATACTGTTCTATTACATCTAAATTTAATAAATACACCACTTCATTTAATGTATAACAATACTGCAGTTATGATTGGTATGTTATATATGATGTTTCCCTTTATGGTACTTCCTCTTTATACCTCTATCGAAAAACTTGATAAGGCAGTTTTAGATGCAGCTTCAGATTTGGGTGCAAGTCCATTTTATAAGTTTTTAAAGGTTACCCTTCCACTTACAAAGGGTGGAATTTTATCAGGCTCTATTTTGGTCTTTATTCCTACCCTGGGACTTTTCTTCGTAACTGACCTTATGGGTGGAAGTAAAGTGACCCTTATGAGTAATCTTATTAAAAATCAGTTCCTTACTGCAAGGAATTGGCCCTTTGGTTCTGCTATATCAGTTATTTTAATAATTGTGATGCTTTCAGTTATTATCTATAACTCCAGGGTGGCAGGAACTAAAGGAACAAAGGAGGTATTATAATAATGAAAAATAAAAAAATTAGCTTTATAAAATTTATTTATTTACTTTTGATATTTATGTTTTTGTATATACCTATTATGGTGCTTATCGCTTTTTCCTTTAACCAATCAAAATTAAACGTAGTTTGGACAGGTTTTACCTTTAAGTGGTATCAAAGCCTTCTCCACAACGCTGGAATCTTAGAGGCAGTTAAAAATTCCTTTATAATAGCTATAATAAGTACTATCCTTTCGGTAATTATTGGTACCTTAGCTGCTATTGGAATGTATAGATATAAATTTAGGGGAAAAAGAATAGTTGACTCAATACTCTATGTACCCTTAGTTATACCGGAAATAGTTATGGGCATATCTTTACTTGCCTTTTTTTCCATTATAAAGCTTCCACTCGGAAAGCTATCTTTAATTATCGCACATGTAACCTTCAGCATAGCTTATGTGGTGGCGGTGGTTAAAACAAGACTTGATGGCTTTGATAAATCAGTGGAAGAAGTAGCAATGGATCTTGGGGCGACCCCTTTAAAAACCTTTTTCCATGTCACTTTACCAATTATCATGCCAGGGGTTATCGCAGGTGGACTGCTAGCCTTTACCTTATCCCTAGATGATGTAATAATTAGTTTCTTTGTAGCTGGACCGGGAAGTGTAACCTTGCCCCTTAAGGTTTTCTCCATGGTAAAGTTCGGTGTTACACCTGAAATAAATGCGCTTTCAACCTTAATAATATTTTTAACTGTTATAGTAATTTGTTTTGCACTCTTGATTAGAAATGTTAATATAAACACGAAAAAGATTGTAGTTATACTGACGTCAATTTTCCTGATCTTCGGCAGTATTGGTGGTGGAATATTTACCTATGCTAAAAACACTACCGAATCTAAAGAAGTTTTAAATGTCTTTAACTGGTCCGAATATTTACCCCAAACAGTTATAGATAAATTTGAACAGACCTATAATATTAAAGTAAATTATAGTACCTTTTCTTCCAATGAAGAGATGTTAGCGAAACTCATGGCAGGTGGTGGAAATTACGATCTAACCGTTGCCAGTGACTTCATGGTTGAAATATTAAGCAAACAAGGTCTTATTCAACAAATAGATAAAGCCAATCTTTCAAATATAACCAATATAGGGCCCCAGTTTTTAGACCTAACCTTTGATAAAGGAAATAAGTATAGCGTTCCCTATATGTGGCTTGCTGGAATAATAGCCTACGATAGTTCAAAGATTCCTGAAGGAACTATAAAAGGATATAAAGACCTTTGGAGGCCAGAGTTTAAGAACTCTTTGACTGTCCTTGACGATGAAAGAGTGATAATTGGAATTACCCTAAAAAAATTAGGCTATACACTAAATGAAACAAGTCCTGAAGCTCTTCAAAAGGCAAAAGAAGAACTAAAAAAACTTCAACCTAATATTAAGTCCTATGATAGCGATAGTCCAAAAACAAGTCTCATAAATGGAGAGGCAAAGGCAATATTTGCTTGGGGCGCCGAAGGAAGTTTGGCTAGCCGTGAAAATCCAAATATAAAGTATGTAATACCAGAAGAAGGTCTCTTTCTTCAGCAAGATAACTTTGTAATTCCTAGGGCTGCAAAGAATATCAAGGCAGCAGAGCTTTTTATGAATTTTATAATGGAGCCAGAAATAAGTGCTGAAATCTCTCACTTCTTTCCTTATGGAAACCCCAATACCTCCGCCTACCAATATATAGATAAAGCAATACTAGAAGATAAGGCAGTTTATCCGCCGAAAGAAGCTGTGGATAAAGGGGAATACTTGATGGACATTGGAAATGCTGTAACAGACTTAGATAAGATATGGAGTGAGGTTAAATAAGCTACTTTTTCGATATACAAATCCTGCGGTATGGAATTTGATGTTATAGATTACTCGCTGTACCAAGTCTTTCTATGGCTCTCGCGGATAATCTCGTCACCTCAAATCCCATTCCGCAGGAAATAGTATTTCGAGAAATTATGTTATTTCAATTTCTTTCTTATCTAAATTATCCCTTATTACCTTACCTAAAAAACAACCAAAGGCTGCAGATAGGTATGGTAATGCTATGAAAATAATAAAGCTTAAAATTTTGTTAACTATTGGCACCGTTAAAAAATAACTTAGTCCATATAGCGGTGTGAAAAATGCACACACTAAAGGTATTACAAGGATAAACCACTGAAGTTGAATTGCAATTAAAGTTAATATCATGCCAATTCCCCAATACAAGGTAATAAACCAGAAAAAGTATTTTACTTTTTTATAACTCATTATAAAACCATATAATAACCATGAAATAACAAAGGCTACAGCGATAAATCCTTGAGTTTGAGTAGCAATATGGCCTACAAAACTGTCCTCCAAATTGAATGCACCTAGTATTCCTGATATTAATAATATTATCACTATATTTGTTTTAACTGCCATTTTCATCCCCCTATCAACGTTGTTATTTGTTTCAACATTATTACTTGCTAATAATAGTTTACATTACAAATTATTACAACGTCAATCTGACATTTGTCACCATTAAAATATAAGATTGTTCTTCAAAGCGAATACTGCCAACTGAGTCCTATCACTGAGATTTAATTTTTCTAAAATACTGGAAATGGAGTTTCTTATACTTCCTTGTGAGAAAAAGAGAGCAGCTGCTATCTCTTTGTTACTTTTACCATCTACTATTAAACTTATTATCATAAGATCTCTTTCATTCAAGTTGTATCTCTCCGACTTATACTCAATTGCTTCCTCAACCTTAAGTTTATTTGCTATAGAACTCAAAACATTTCTATGAACGATTCCTAATCCACAAGCAACACTTTTTATTGCAAGTATAAGTTCCTTTGAATCAATCTCCTTTAATACATATCCATCCGCTCCATTTTTCAAGGCTCTTGAAATTTTTTCATCATCTCCAAAGGTTGTTAGCATAATAACTTTTATAGAAGGATATTTCTCTTTAATTATTCCAGTCCCTTCAATTCCATCACAGCCACTCATCATTATGTCCATTAGTATAATGTTAGGCATTAAAATACCGCTTAATTGCAACGCTTCCTGAACATTCTCAGCGCAACCTACTACTTCAATTTCTGCATCCTTTTCTATTAGAAACTTCAAGGTATCCGTAAAAACCTTGTGGTCATCTACCATAATTAATCTAAGCATTTATAACTCATCTCCTACAGGTATTTCAACATGAATATTAAAACCGCTTTCTCCATCTGAACCAAAGATTATATCTCCCTTTATCTTCTCTATTCTTTCTTTCATTCCTAACAATCCATACCCTACAATGATTTTTTTGCACCCTACTCCATTGTCAATGATATAAAGTTTTATTCTGTCTTTTGAAAATTTTAAGAATATATTAACTTTATTTGAATTTCCATGACGCATTGAATTTGTAAGTGCTTCTTGACATGTCCTGTATATTACATCGGAATATAAAAGATTGGAGTAGTTAAACTCTCCATCTACTACTAATTCAACTTCCATTCCTGAAGATTCATAGTCGTAGATGAGTTTTTTTAAGGATTCACTTATATTACACACTTTTAGCTTTCCAGGTGCCATTCCTGAAATAGATCTCCTTAACTCTTTCATTCCCTCTTTTGTTATTAAGTGAGTTTCTTTTAAAATTTCTACTGTTTTTTTAGGATTTTCTGCACAAGTAATAATACTAGCTTCATTTAGTTTAAGTAACAGCGTCATGGTATGCCCTAATGTGTCATGGAGATCCATTGCAAAACGATTCCTTTCCTTAGCAATGGCTAACTCTTCACCTATTTTGGCATACTTCTTTAATTGATCATTTGCCTCCATTAATTCTTTATTCTTTAAGTTTAAACTTTCAAGAAGATTTACACTTTCACAAATATCATTAAAAGTAACTATTCTGCCCAAAGCTTTATTATTATTACCTTTTATTGGTCTGATTTTTACATTGAAATGCTTAACGGATGTCATACTAATACATATCTTTCCGTCATATACTACTGATGTGTTTATCTTTAAGGCCTCACAAAAACTATTTACACCTTTATCTAGGTGAGAAATAGCTTTAAGGTATTCTAGAAAATCATTTATATTGCTATTTTTATTTACTTTTGAAGCATGAAAATATTGGTGAAATATATCATTGCAAAATATTATTGTATCAAAGTAATCAATAACTATAATTGCTTCCGCAATAGAATTTATCATTCTAGGTAATGCGATAGGGATAATATTTAAAAACCTGTACTTTAAAACTGCAATTCCTAATAAAAATAGTGAAATAGAAATACTTATAGGGGTTATATCAATATCTAACTTTACAACTCTAAATACATATAACATGTTTGAAATTACTGGTATCAGTATTACTGTAATCAATATTATAGATTTCTTTTTAGCATTTTCCATTTGTTTAATTGAATAAAAAACTAAAATTACTGTTCCAGTAATTAAAAAGGTATAATCTAGTCCTATGCTAATCCAGAATCCAGGACCATAACTTATGGTTTTCAAATCAAATACTGTATAGAACAACTTATGATATGGATTTGTTAGAAGTAAAAAATACTCTATAAAAGATATACTAAATAAAATAATTATTTTTTTGGGTGCTTTAGCTAATTTATTATTTGCATAAATTAATGAAAAGAACAACCAGCTTGTACCTATAAACCGAATGCCTATGGATTCAACCAATACACATATCCATTTATTCTGAGTACTGGTTGAAAGTATTTCAAATATTTGACCCACTGCCCAAATGAAAACTAAACTTTGGCACCCTATAAATATCTTTGTCAATAAAGACTTCTTACCTTTTAACAATAAAAAAATAATGGAAACCAAGGAAAGAATCATTGAAATAGATTGTAAGAGTACTTCAAACTTTATGTATATAAACAAAACGAATCCCTCCATAGATAAACAGTTTTAGTCTTTATATGCTTCCCGTAATAACGCTATCTCTTCAGCATGACCCTCTAATTCAATAGGAGTCTCTAAATAGAAGGGTAAGTGCCGAAGTTTCGGGTGATTAATAATTCTAATAACCGCTTCTTTTCCAATAAAACCTTCACCAATTTTTTCATGACGATCTTTATGGCTTTCAAAGGGATTTTTACTATCATTTAAATGAATTGCAAGTAACTTGTCAAGACCAATAATTCTATCAAACTCAGCTATAACTCCATCTAGATCATTAACTATGTCATAACCAGCATCATAAACGTGACAAGTATCAAGACACACACCCATTTTTTCAGAAAGAATAACTCCATCAAGAATTTGCTTTAACTCTTCAAAAGTTTTGCCCACTTCAGTTCCCTTACCAGACATTGTTTCTAACAATACAGTAGTAGTCTGTTCTGGTTTCAGTATAGTATTTAACGTATTTATAATATATATTATACCTACCTCTACTCCTTGTTTTACGTGGCTCCCTGGATGAAAGTTATAAAAGCTATTTGGTAGGTATTCCATTCTATTTAAATCATCTGCAATAACTTCTATTGAGAACTTTCTTGTTTTTTCATCTGCAGAACAAGGATTTATGGTGTATGGGGCGTGAGCTAGTATTGTTGCAAACTTATTTTCTTTTGCTAGTTTTAATAAGGCCTCTACATCATTTGGATCAATTTCTTTTGCCTTACTACCTCTAGGGTTACGAGTGAAAAACTGAAATGTATTTGCTCCGATTTTAAGAGCTTCTTTTCCCATTTCTTCGTAGCCTTTAGATACGGATAAATGACAACCTATATTTAACATAACTATTCCTCCAATACGATATATTTGTGATATAATAATAAAACAATCAACATACTATTAAAAATATAAATGAACGTGGGGTAAATAATGGATTCAAAACTTAAAGAATCAAATCGACTATATTTTGTGGATAACTTAAGAATCATGTTAATTATTTTAGTTGTAATAGCCCATATAGCTATTACCTATGGAGCTAAGGGTGGTTGGTACTATTTTGAACACACACAGGATACCATCACTAATGTATTCTTACAATTCTTTTTATCTATCTGTCAGGCTTTTACTCTTGGTTTGTTTTTTCTTATATCTGCCTACTTTATACCAAAGTCTTTAAATCGTAAAGGTGCTAAATTCTTTATTAAGGACAAGTTGTTTCGTCTAGGTCTGCCCTTATTTATCTATGAACTTTTTATTAATCCTGTTTTGGTTTACTTAAATATAATTAGAGTTCAAGGAATTAAAATATCCTATTTAGACTATTTCAAAGAAAATATGCTTCCCCCGAAGATAATTGGTACTGGTCCACTTTGGTTTGTAGAGGCCTTATTATTATTTTCTTTTATCTACGTTTTATTTTGGAAAATAATTAAGCCCAGATCTCATGATGTAATTAAGAGCAATATACCTAAAAATATTTCAATCCTAGTATTTATCCTTATTTTATCAACAATTACCTTTTTAATTCGTATAAAACTCCCAATAGGCTGGTCCTTAAAATTCTTTCATTTACAGTTCCCATTTTATCCTCAGTACGTAAGTTTCTTTATTCTTGGTATAGTATCTTACAAACTAGATTGGTTAACAAGTATACCAGAGAAGATTGGTAAACAGTGGATGATAGTAGGTTTTGCCTCCATCCTATGTTTTCCCATCCTAGCGTTACTTGGCGGAGCTGTGAAGGGTGAAGCTTTAAAATTCACTGGAGGATTTTATTGGCAAAACTTTGCATATTGTTGTTGGGAATCCTTTGTATGCATGGGTATGACCATAGGTCTACTAAGTCTATTTAAAAGAAAATATAATAAACAAAATAGAATCACTAAAGTGCTTAGTAAAAATGCATATGGTGTGTATTTAATTCATGCACCTATAATTGTACTTATAGCTTATGCTTGTCAAAGTATTCTTATATATCCTCTTTTAAAGTTTTTAATAGTTTCCTTAATAGCAGTACCTCTTTGCTTTATAATAAGCCATTATGGGGTCATAAGAATACCTTATGCAGATAAAATATTATAATACCCTATCTTGTAAATACTAATTCTCTTTCAGAAGATAGATATTCATTGTAGCTATACCCCTCTTCATTGAACTCTTTCAGCTCACTTGCTGAAACAATATTATTTTCAATTATATACCGACTCATAAGCCCTCTTGCCCGTTTTGTGTAAATAGTTATGACCTTATGAGTCCCTTTTTTATATTCCTTAAATATAGGTGTTATCACCTTTACATTAATTTTACTCATATCTATTACTGAAGAATATTCCTTTGATGCTAAATCAATTAATATGTTATCATCTTGCCTTTGTAGTTCTTTTTTAAGATAGTTAGTAAGCTTATGTCTCCAAAAACAATACAAGTTTTTACCTCGCCTGTTTTTTAGCTTAGTTCCCATCTCTAATCTATAAGGCTGGATTAAGTCCAAGGGTCTCAAAACACCATATAAACCCGAAAGTATTCTTAGATGCTTATTCGCAAAAGATAATTGCTGTTCACTTAAATCACCTGCACCTATGCCTTGATATACTGCACCATCATATGCTAATAGCGCTTGTTTCCCATTCGATAGGTCATGTTCATAGCTCCAATTAATATGCCTTTTAAAATTTTGATGTGCAAGTTCACTGTTTACTTTCATTAACCCTTCCATTTCTGGTGGAGAATATTTTATTAATTCCTTAATCAAGCTACTTGCTTCCTTGATAAATATTGGTTCCGTATATAAATTAGTGTTAAGTGCCTTTCCCATTTTTAAAGTTTTCGCTGGAGATAATATTGTAATCATTCGCAAATCACCTCATCATTTCCAAACATACCTATTTTATTATAGTAGTCCTCTCCCCAGTCACACATCATTCTAAGAATAGGCATTAAGCTTCCCCCTAAATCTGATAAAGAATATTCAACCTTAGGAGGGACTTGAGGGTAAACTTTTCTTTTAACCAAACTATCAGTCTCTAATTCTCTTAATTGTTGTGTTAACATTTTTTGTGTTATATTGGGAAGAAGTTTTTTCAATTCACTAAATCTTTTTGTTCCTTTAGTTCCAAGATGCCAGATTATAATAGGTTTCCACTTACCACCTATTAAGTCCATGGTAATATCGAAGGAACATGCATATTCCTTATTTTTAACATTTAAACTACAGGTTTCAGAATTCATAACTTTCTCCTTTAAGACAGTATCTTTTTAGGTACTATAGTACAAAAAAGTGCGTACTTGTATTAATAATACTTATATTCTAAAATAATACCATGGGTTAAAAATAATAACAACAGACTTTTATATAAGTCTTGTTGCATATTAATATTATAAAGATGCCTAATAATAAAATTAAAGCGAGGTATTACAATGAAAGTATTACTTATTAATGGAAGCCCTAAAGTAAACGGATGTACTTATACTGCCTTATGTGAGGTAGCAAGGGAACTAGAGAAAGAAAATATTGAAACAGAAATTTTTCATGTTGGAACAAAACCTATTCGTGGTTGTATGGCTTGCGGTGGTTGTTCTAAAGATGACTCTGCTAGATGTGTATTTAATGATGATACAGTAAATGTTGCTTTAGAAAAAGCTAAAACTGTGGATGGTTTTATTTTTGGTTCTCCTGTACATTATGCAGGTGCATCTGGTCAAATAACATCTTTTTTAGATAGATTTTTCTATGCTGGAGATGGTTTTCAATATAAACCAGGGGCTGCAATTGTAAGTTGTAGACGTGGTGGTTCGACAGCTGCTTTTGAACAATTAAATAAATATTTTACTATTTCAAATATGCCTGTTGTATCCTCTCAATATTGGAATATGGTTCATGGACATACTCCTGAAGAAGTAAAACAAGATTTAGAAGGAATGCAAACAATGAGAGTCTTAGGTAAAAACATGGCTTGGCTTTTAAAATGTATAAACGCAGGTAAAGAGTCCGGTGTTACCTTACCAGAAAAAGAACAAAGAGCTATAACGAACTTTATACGTTAATATCTTTTATTTTAATGGGGTTGAGGCTGAATAATTATTTTATTCAGCCCCTACCCCATCGAAGTATGATTACTTTTCATAAGCCTTTATCAATTCAGCGATATTAAACTTTTTCATTTTAAGGAAGGCTTCGGTGACCTGTGCCAATTTTGTAGCATCATTATCCTGCATCATGTCATTCATGATAGTTGGTGTAACCTGCCATGAAAATCCGTATCTGTCCTTTAACCAACCACATTGTTCTGCTTCAGGAATTGCAGATAACCTATCCCAGTAATAGTCTATTTCTTCTTGAGTATCACAGTTCACAATAAAGGAAATGGCCTCATTAAAAGTAAAGTTATGTTCGTAAGCGCTGTCCATAGCTGCAAAGGCTTGATTTCCAAGAGTAAATTCAACGTGCTGAATGGTGTTAGCTTTGTCCGGCTCAGCACCCTGGCCGTATCTTAGGATATCCCCAACCTTCGAATCTTCGAAGATGGTAGCGTAGAATCTGATAGCTTCTTCTGCTTTACCGCACTGATCCCCCACAAACATTAATGTAGGTGTGATTTTTTGCTTAATTTCCACATCGCCCATGTACATTACCTGCCAAGAAAGTCCGTATTTGTCACTGACCCATCCATATTTTTTGCTGAAGGGATATTCTCCTATAGGCATAAGGGCTGATCCATTTTCTATAAGTTTCTCCCATAGCATTTCAATCTCTTCAACAGTGCTACAGGCAATGAGAAAGGATACTGCTGGAGTAAATTTAAAATATGGACCTGCTGATAACAACATGAATTCTTGTCCTGACAGTTCAATGGTAAGCATTTCCACGGTTCCCGATGGAGTATTATTTAGTATGGTTTTATCCTTGAGTTTTGAACCTTCAAATAAGGACATATAAAATTTTGATGCTTCCTCAGCCTCCTTGTCAAACCACAAGTGTGGAATAATTTTTTGCATATTTACCTCCCCTTTCGTTTAATAATTATTTTCATCTATAAATAATTATAACATAAGCCAATGCTTCCTCAGTATTTTCCTAAGAAGAGGTAGCTACAGGTAAAATAAATATATAAGTAACTATAAAAATAGTATACATAAATTCTATATTTATGGTTAATCTAAATATAGAATTCTTTAAGTAGGTGATATTGTGAAGAT
>JACMJL010000054.1 GCA_014380625.1 Clostridiaceae bacterium | reverse complement strand
TTTATAATTGTTTTGAGCATACTTTTTTATCCAAACAATGGTATTTATTCCTAAAATCAGAAATTGTTAATTATTGTTTTCCGACTATACTCTTAATTTGTACTATAAAACACCTTAATATAAATATAGACAAGCTATGAATTCGTGTTAATATTATAACGAAGGGTTTTTTATTATAATAAAGAGTATAGTCGGAAAACAATAATTAACAATTTCTGATTTTAGGAATAAATACCATTGTTTGGATAAAAAAGTATGCTCAAAACAATTATAAACATGACAAAAAGGCCTTTTTATAGTCCATTTTAAAAAAGCCGTAGGCTGCGAACTTTATAGAATAACTTTGATTTAAGCGGCTTTGCTAATTAAGACTGGGAAAATATCAGTCAATGCAACTGGTTTTTCAGAAGCCCAAGCATCAATAAAACAGCAAAAGGCTCCAAGAAATACTCTTACTGATCTTCGTTCCCCCGAATAAATAGTGGCATCTTCAGCATGAAAGTCATTATTTAATCGGTCCCAACATCTTTCAGTAGTGGAACGTCTTTTATAGAGAGTTTTCCATTGTTTTGAGCCTCTTAATATGCGGGTGAAATATCTTGGGTTGTCTAAGGTTTTTGTATAGTGGATTTTCTTACTTTCAATAGGACATTTAGTGCATTTATCGCATTGTGCTGGGAATAGCCATTTATTTCTATATGTTTTAGTTATTTTGCCCCAATTACGAAGTCTATGTCCACAAATTTTCCCGTAAGGAATACCTTCTTTACTATATTCGATAAATTTAGCATTTGATGATGGTTTAGAAGACCGAGTATTTAAGTCTATAACAGGGTTGATATCATAATGCATATTTAAAAGATAAATTGAATTGGCATCATATGCAGAATCATAAGCTGCTGAATAAAAGTTAATTTCAGGATATAAGTCAATGAGTTCTTTAAGTGCATAAACTCCAGTTACAGAATCGTGACGTGATGCACTTACAAGTTTAATATGGATAGGTAGGCTGTAAAAGCTATCACAAGCAGTAAAACCATGAAAAGTATGACCATAAAAGTATTGTTCATTGAAACTGTCCCATCCCCAGGTTGCACTGGGGTCAGTAAATTTGCGAAGACAATTACAATGTTCTCCAGGTTTAAGTTTGCAAGAACATACTTTTTTACCATAATGTGAAGCCTGCGTAGGCATGCATGTTCCATCAGCTGCGATGTTTAATTTAGAAGGATCGCCTAGAATACCCATATATAAAGATGGTAGTACAAACAAATTTTTAAGTATGGTATTCAAATTTGATTCAATTCTTTCAGGAAGTTTAGAATCATCATATTTCAGGATTCTTTTAACTAATCTATCGATTACACCTGGTTTGGAATTATTCATCTTTTGGTTTTTCTTTTCTTTTTTTCTTGGTTTACGTTTAACTTTACGCAGTTTGGATTTGAAAATGGATTTATCCTTACGAATCAGCCTATCCATAAAATCATAAAAAGTGCCTACTCCAGGTATTGGATCAGCATATATGCCTTCGGCTTTATAAACTGAATAACAAGCAGGGATAAATCCAGATAAAATAGCTAACAAAGGGTTTGACCGTAAGGTTTTAACCCAAGATGATATACTCGTTTCTTTAGTATAAATCATAACAATAAGTGATCTAAGTAATGCTACCGCATCTTTAGGTGGAGCACCTTGATTTGATTTAGAATAGGTGCTTTGCAACAGTGGCACAATTCCTGTAAGGTCGGTAGACCAGAGTTTAGTAATTAAAGTATCGAAGGTAACTAGAGTTATTTGTTGATTAGTTTGGATATAGAACTTATCCAAAAATGTTTCAAGAAAAGATTGATATTTTTTCTGAGAATAATAAACAGTTAGCATAATTAACACTCCTTAAAATGAAATAATGTAAATAAAATACATATTTCATTTTGGAAATTTTTGCTAAGTGTCAAGCTTTATTTTCGAAGATTATACTAAAATAAAATGATAATGCTACGAATTGCTTAATTTATATAGGTCATTCGTACAATATAAAACTTGAAAAAATTCTGAGGTGAAGTTGATTTTTATACAAAAATCAGTTAAGAGATATCAACGACTTGATGGTTTTCGAGAGTACTAAAATTAATTATAAGTGAGGTGACATGTATATGAAAAATAATAAAATAATTACTGTATTAAATCAAAATGGTGAAAAAGTGGATTTAGAATTTATTGATGCTATTAAATTGGATGGAAAGGAATATGTGATAGTTGGTCCAAAGGAATCCAATGAGGCCTATGCTTACAAGTCAGTTGTAAAAGATGGAGAAACGGAATACTTATCCATAGGACAGGGTGAAGAATTTACAAGAGTATTCCAGAAGTATAATGAACAGTGAGTTAAATTTAGGATAATAAATTGTGCCTGATAAACTTACCTGCTTATAAGGCTCTTATAAAAGATGAAGCTCTTACCTCTATTTATTATAATACTACTGGAAAAGGTGGACGCTCTGAGGTCATTAAAACATAAAATACCAGATATAATAAAAAAACCGGCATCAGTGATAAGCAAAATTATTACATGCCAGTACAAAAGCCATTAATATACCCTTTTGTTTCAATTTTAACCCCTGTAGGTTTTGGAGCACAACCAGTTAAAATTACTACTTTTGTAACTGTACTATTAACTCATTTCTAACTTATAACATAATAATTGGAATAGAATTTTTTGTATTAACTTTCTGGAGAAATTCATAACCGGTTAATATCTTTCGCAACAAACTTAGGAGTACTTTCAGGGTGAACTAATTTATATCCCTAGAGAAGAGAATGTTAGAAAAGCCTGGGGAACAGGGACGGGAACTAGGGAATATATGAACTCAAGTAACAAATGCTGTATTGGTTTTATCAACCACTACAGCACATAAGAGAAGCCCTCACCCCTTACAGTATAACTCTAAGTTTAAATATTTATTACCTTATCTTCAGTTTTTTAATTTGTTACTTTCTTAATTTCTTACTATACACCGCTAATTGCCCTTTTGTTTCTTCCAACTGCCTGTCCACAACACTTGCATCTTCTATGTGTTTTAATATAGTTTCTGTTTTTATAAACTCATCTATACTTTTTTACTCTATAGTTATAGCACCTACTGGACATCCTGTCTCAGCATCTTTTGCATCTTCAACGAACCTTCCCTGAATTTCACTATCTATTGCCTCTGCTTTTCCATCATTATCCATGATGAAAACTTCAGGACATAGTGAAACACATATACCACATCCTATACAAGAATTCTTATTCACAAACCCTTTCATTACAAAAACCACCTCTTTTAAATATACTATTTCATTAAGTATAAAGCCCTTTTAGTTATATTACTGTGATTAACATCACAGTATAAATATTGATAACCTACTATAATATATTGAACTTACAAAAATCTCTCTATGAAAGAACTCCTGAAACTAGTAATCATTCCAACAGAATTAAACAACTTGCCTTGACATAGGTAAAATTGGTATATCTAAATGTATTCTTAAAAAACCAGGAAGATGAAACAAAAAAAAGAAATGTTATGTTTTTTATTTAATAACACATCATTTCTTCATAATACTATTATTTTTTCAATGCATTTTTATCCTCTGTCTGTACTTCCTTAGCTTTTTCTATCAATTTCAGCTGTTAACTTTTCGATAAACTCTATAAGGTTGAAATCTCCTCTTTCACTAATCTTTTCAATAGTTGCAACACTAGCCATTGTCTTAAAAAGAATAGGATTCTTTAGTTTCTGATATTTTGGGCTTAAGGCTACTAAAAAGTCCTTAAGGTAAGGATACTCCTTTATCAAAACACCGATATTTGTATCTTTAGTAATATTATATTTATTCTTAGCTTCAGAGTTTTCTGAGTTAAGAGCTGAATTATTATCTGCTATCGTTGTATCATCTTTTTTATCAATATCCCAGGATACAAGAGTCTGACTTCCAGATAAACTACGAATATGTGTTACATCTTGCATCATTTCAAGAACACCTTTAAAATTACCTTGGTCATCTCTTACCGCAGTATAATTTATATATATGAACTTTCCACCCATTTCCAACCAAAATTCTGCCTCGTTATGCTCACCACTTTTGAAGGCAGCAATGATTTTTTCCACATTAGCAACACTCTCCCTTGGATGGCAATTCTGAACAGCCCTACCTATAACTCCAGCACTTCTTGGAAAAACCCTATGTTTTGTATCGCTATAGAATTTAACTATGTCCTTTTCATCCACATAAGATAAGTCTACTGATAAATGCTTAAAGATTAAGTTTATTTGTTTTAGGGTGAGAAGGCCTTGACTAACATTTAAAACTTCATGTTCTTTTACCTCGGAAGATATTCCATGTTTTTGCAGAACTCTTGCAAGATCTTTAAGAAGTTCCTTGTTTCCATCTAAATTATTATCTGAAGACCTATTATCTTCTGACAAGCCTTCAGCTTTAAAGGCTGGTGGATTATCTATTAAACAGTATCCAATTTCATCGTCACTGCTTCTCATTTCTGCAAAGTCCTCAGCATCTAACAATTCTATTGATGTCGGGAAGAGAATTTCTATTTCTTTAACCATCATGTCTTGTATCATTTCAATTACCTCAGGCTGAATAGATAAAAAGTCTTTGTCATTATCCTGTTGCAATAAATCTTTGGATTTTCTTATAATATCCTTTATATTATTGTCTAGTGTCCACATTATTTTAGAGGGTTTGTCAAAGCCTTTCCTTTCAAGAGCAGGAAATAATTGATTTTGTTTTCTACTAAAATGGATGCTTATTTCACTTAACTTATCATATAATTCTAACCACTGATTTTTAATAAATATTTTTACTAATAAGTCTTCCATATCAGCAAGAACTTTTTTTATTTGATCTGCTTCATCCATATATGTCCTTATGGGATGTCCTTTGGGAAGCTTTAACTCAGTTGAGACAAGAATACCTTCAAATATCTTTAAAAGATCCTCCATTTTTTCTGCTAATAGATCATCAGTGATACCATATTCTTGTAAATGTTGTTCTCCTATTGCGAACTCTTCAGCAGTAATTTTATCAAAAGAAGCTTTCATCCTCTTTTTAGCTTCCTCTAAAGAAATCTTTTCGCGAAGAAAATCTAATTTAATATCAAGCATTTTTTTAATTCTTACATTATCTATAGTAAGATGTTTATTCATTTCAATATTATCTAACTTTGCGAAGGCGAAAAAATAAACATGATACTCTTCCTCACTAACCTTTTCAACATATTTATCAAAACCCTTACCTTCCATCATCTTGTACATAGGAAAAGGTTCAAAGTCTTTAATTACATGTATACCTTCATCAGGCTTTAAAGTTTCTAAAACCTTTGTAATACAATCTCTAAAGCTTTCGTGTTCCCCTCTTCCATCAATAGTTATATATTGAATCTCTTTTTTCATGTGAATTACCTCCTTTTATTCTTGTTTCTTCATGTTTTATAATATAAATTAGTTCTATACTTATACTATAAGCTATTGTTGTATTGTAATTATGTGATTAGAGTCACAATAATTTTGTTAATTTGATCTTTATTCTAGGCTAACTATAAAATAAAAGGAAGGTAGTTCAGATTTCAAAGAAATGAGGAGTCTTTACAATTATCGAAATAGCGAAACTAGTTATGCTATAGCATCAAACTGGTCTTTTGCTACACCACAAAGTGGACATAACCAATCTTCAGCTACATCTTTAAATGAGGTACCTGGAGCCACACTATTATCTGGGTCTCCTAAATTTGGATCGTATATATATCCACAAGCTGTACAAACATATTTTTGCATCTTTATTCCTCCTTATTTTACTTAATAGTTGTTACTATAATATCAATATTTTTTCAGCAAAACTTTTACCGAATTCTACACATAAGTCTAGTTCTTGTTCATCGGGCATATATTTAACTATTAATCCTTCTTGAAGTACCTTGATTTTAGACTTAACTAAATGTTCTTCTAGAATTTTAGACGATTCTCCACTCCAACCATAACTACCAAAGGCAGCTCCAAACTTATTTATAAATTTAAGACCCATGAGATCTTCCAATATAGGAGTTAGTGAGGTTAAAATTCCATTATTAACGGTGGATGACCCTAGTAAGATTCCCTTTGCTTTAAAAACTTCTGCTATAACATCATTTCTATCTGCTGTAGAAATATTAAAAATCTTATATTTTATTCCTGCCTTTCCAAGGCCCTTGCCAATAAATTCAGCCATTTTATGAGTAGCCCCCCACATAGAATTGTAGATTATTACAACACTATTTTCAGATTTCCCCGTAGCCCATTCATAATATTTATTTATTATTTGCATTGGATCCTTTCTCCATATAATACCATGACTAGGTGCTATAATATCAATAGGAAGATTGAGTTCTTTAATTTGTTCGATTTTCTTTAAAACCAACTTACTAAAAGGGGTTAGAATATTCGCGTAATATTTAAGAGCTTCTTGATTAACCTCGGTTTCATCTACCTCATCATTAAAAACTTTGGAAGATGCAAAATGTTGACCAAATGCATCATTAGAAAAGAGTATATTTTCTCCCGTAAGGTAAGTAAACATGCTGTCAGGCCAATGAAGCATTGTAGCTTCAATAAACATCAGATCATTTTTCCCAATATTAATTTTGTCTCCGGTAGACACAATTTTAAAATTCCAATCCTTAAAATAATGCTTTTTTACGCTTTCCTCACCTTTCTTAGAGACAATAACTGTGGCATTAGGAATATACTTCATTATGGTTGGTAATGCACCTGAGTGGTCAGGTTCTGCGTGATTTATAACCACATAATCAATTTTCTTAATATCCACTACTTCCCTTAAATTTTCTAAAAATCTATCGGTTAGAGGTTCCCACACGGTATCTATAAGTACAGTTTTTTCATCTTTTATAAGGTATGAATTATATGTACTTCCTCTATGAGTTGAAAGTTCATAACCATGAAAATATCTCACACGCCAATCCGTAGCCCCCACACAGAATACATTATTCTTCAATACTTTCAAAATCTCACCTCCACATTAATATTACTATTTTGCATGTTCTTATAAAAAATATACATTATTATTTAACTTATCTATATGTTTTAAGAATAATTATAAATAAATAACCTAATAATAATAAAATGGAAAACTAAATATAAATATGAGAAATGGTGATGTAGATGGCTGAAAGAATAGTAATTGTAGGTAATGGGATTGCAGGAACAACAGCAATTAAGGCAATTAGAGAAACTGAGTTAGAGTCTGAGATATATCTGATTGGTGATGAAATGTTTTATCCTTATAATAGAATACGATTATCTAAAGGTATATTTGGTGAGCTTAACGAGAATACCTTATTACTTCAAAAGAAGGAGTGGTATGAAGAAAATAGAGTAAAGCTATTTATTAATATAAAAGTATTAAGTATTGATACCGCCTGTGAAGAAGTATTATTAAGTAATGGAATGAAAATTAAATATGATAAATTACTTTTATCAAATGGATCCAGGAACAGCGTACCCCCAATTGAAGGAATCGAGAAAAGTGGTGTGTATAGTTTAAGGAACCTTAAGGATGCTTTAGATATTAAATCAGGCCTAAACCACAGTGAAGAAATTATAGTTATTGGTGGTGGAATACAGGGATTAGAAACAGCTTGGATACTACAGCAGTATGGTAAAAAGGTTAAAATTATTGAGTTACAAGATAGGCTTATGTATAATCAATTGGATCATGAGGCAGGAGAAATACTTAAGATTATAATAGAAAGCTATGGCCTAGAAATATTAACTAATACCACCGTGAAAGAAATAGTAGCTAGTACTGGATTAGGAGTTGTTATAGATGAAAAAATACAATTGCAGTGTGATATGGTTATTTATTCTGCAGGCATAAAACCTAATATAGAACTAGTGAAAAACACTGAAATTAAAACCTCAAGAGGAATATTAGTAGATAATAAAATGCAAACTAATATAAAAAATATATATGCAGCAGGTGATATTGCTGAATTTAATAACCAGGTCACTGGTCTATGGAATATTGCTATATTACAAGGAAAGGTTGCAGGGTACAATATTTCTGAAAAAGAGACTATATATGAAAATATTGTTCCAGTGACTACATTAAATGCATTTGGTATTTCCTTATTTTCTATGGGGCGTACAGATGAAGGAAAGTCCACTAAGATATTAATTGAAGAGGATTTTAACTTAAAACAGTATAAGAAAATATTTATAAGCGACAACAGAATAGTTGGTGCAATAGTTATAGGAGATACAAAAAAATCACCACTACTCAAATCTGCCATAGAGAAGGCACTATCCTTAGAAGACATTGATTTATCTGCAATTTCAGTTAATGAACTATTAGATAAACTAAAAAAATGATTAGATTTCATGTACTCTTAATATTGACAATGCCATTATTAAATTCTATAATTAATTTAAAATACATGAAAGGTAAAGGTATTCGCAGATATGAGAATGTAATTCACTTAAAAAATTTTTAGTAAGATGGTAATGGCTCTTCTAGTAGGAGATTTTTCCACCTGAATTTTATTAAAACTATGAGTGGATACTGACTTGTTTATGTGAATATAGCCTTGATAGATATCATAATATTTCTTATGATGTTTATTAATGTTAAATTTGTGCAGGTATTATCCTCTCCGAGTTTAAGGAGGGGTTTTTTTGTTATTAATTGAAGCTTTAAATATTAAAAAATATTATGGAGACAGACTTATACTGGATGTGGAAAATTTAAAAATATACTCTGAGGATAGGATCGGGATAGTTGGCGTTAACGGTATTGGGAAAACCACCCTAATGAATATACTTTGTAAAAAAGATAAATCATATGAATGGTTGGTTAAAATATACGGGAGCTACTGCCTAGCAGATCAACTTGACTCTGAGGAATATGGAACTATAAATCAAAAGATGGCTAAAGATTTCGGAGTTAGTGCTACATGGAACAATAATTTAAGTGGTGGGGAGAAAACAAGATTTAAATTAGCTAAGTGTTTCGAAAAAGAAAATAACATTATATTTGCAGATGAACCCACAAGTAATCTTGACTTGGATGGCATAGAGCTTCTAGAGAAGAAGTTTAAAGAATACAAGGGAGCACTTGTGATTATATCTCATGACAGAAAATTCATGGATAGGATTTGTAATAAGATACTTGAATTAGAGAATGGAAAGATAAAGATATATAATGGTAATTATAGCAGCTTTAAGCTCCAAAAAAACTCAGAGAGAGAAAGAATGTTATTTGAATATGAGAAGTATGAAAAGGATAAAAGCAGGCTTGAAGAAGCTATTAAGGACACCAAGCAAAAGGTAAAAACTATGAGAAAGGCTCCAGCGAGAATGGGTAATTCAGAAGCAAGACTTCATAGTAAGATGGGAAATCAAAAGGCTAAGGCTAACCTAGATAGTTCTATAAGGAACATGAAAGCAAGAATGGACCATCTTGAGGTAAAAGAAAAACCAAAAAAAATACAAAATATCAAATTGGATGCCTTAGGTAATGGTGAATTGCACAGTAATATTATTATTTCAGGGAAAAGTATAAACAAGTCTTTCGAAAACAAAATAATATTTGAGGATGCAGAATTTCATATATCTAATCATTCAAGAACAGCTTTTATAGGACCAAACGGTAGTGGAAAAAGCACACTAATTAAAATGATTATGTCTGAAAATTCCTCAATTAAAAGAGCACATTCCATAAAAATCGGCTACTTCAGCCAGGATATGGATATATTAGAGGATGATGCAAGTATTTTAGACAACGTAATGAAAGATAGCATATATGATGAAACCTTTGCACGTATCCTTCTAAGTAGACTCCTATTTAAAAGAGAAGAAGTTTATAAGAGAATTAAAGTTTTAAGCGGGGGCGAACGAGTAAAGATTTCTTTTGCCAAGGTATTTTTGAGCGATATAAACCTATTGATATTGGATGAACCAACAAATTATTTGGATATTAACTCTCTAGAGATTGTAGAAGAGACCTTAAAGGATTATAAGAGAACTGTTCTATTTGTCTCCCACGACAGAAAATTTATAAGCGCAGTTGCAAACAGCATTCTAGCCATTGAAAAACACAAATTAATCACCTTCAGTGGCAACTATGAAGATTATTTGAAAAAAAGAAATAACTTAACTGATACAAGTAAGGAAGAATTAAAAAAGCAGATTCTTGTTCTTGAAAACCGACTTTCCGGAATTATGGGCAAACTTTCTATGCCGCGTAAAAATGATGTTGTAGAACAATTAGATAAAGATTACCACCAGGTATTAATGCAACTGCAAGAATGTAAAAAGAAGTCCTAAGAAAACGCTATGTATTAGTTAAATTGACTAATACATAGCGTACATTTATTATAATTATCTTAGAGCTACTTATTTCGTTTCTTCAACCACTAAACCCTGCTGTGTTGAATCTGTGTCTTTTTCGTCCACCTTTATGCCCTTTAAAATAGCATCCGTGTTTTGTAAAACCTTAAAATAAACCTTGTAAATTTGATTATTTTTTCCATCTACAGAAGTTACATGAATTGCTGCATAGGAATTCAAAGAACAGGCTTGTTTTACAGTTACTTTTGCATTAACATTTGTTGCAGCCGCTGCTACTTTAGGTATCTTAGTAGTGTATGGAACTGTTACTGTGTTAATTAAATCTCCTTTAAAATCTGCCATCACCTTTTCATCCACAGTTATTTCCTTTAGTGTGGCATCTTTATCCATAATAGCTTTGGAGGTTACAGAAACGTTATCATATTCAGCGTCTACATTCCAAGTTCTAAGTCCTATAGACCCTGAGATATAACTATTGTCAACTGTATCTATTATAGGAGTATCCATATTATTAACATAGACTTTTATACTTGATCCAAGAGTCATCACCTTTATATGATAACTTTTTGTTGGATCAATAGTCATTGGTTGAAATGAAAGAGCAGTCCAGGAGCCATTTGACTTACCTAATATTACACCTGCATCATTTCCATTCTCTCCGATACCCGCATAATAACCTTTAAAATTATCCGCTCCAACCCCAGGACTATTCAGCCTAAATAAAACACCAGCATTGCTATTAGGTTGATTAGCACCTATTTTAAGATCTGTTTCATAAGTGAAGTCTGAAAAGTTTGTATTAGTAGCAATAGATTTTGCACCAGGATTTGAAGCAACTACATATTTATTATCTTTTACAGACCAATTTCCGCCAAAAATATTCCATTGACTTGAGGTTCCATCATTAAAATTAGCCGTAAAGTTACTGCTAGGCATAGGTGGATCTGAAATAACTCTCTTTCCAATTCCTACATCAATTCCTTGACCACCCACTGTTTGATGGCAGTGTACGGCAATAACGTTATTTCCATTGGATATGATAGCATTTTTACCAGCTTGATTCATCTCTAATATTATATACTCTTTTGAATAACCAGTTGCAGAGCCCGCCAGGACTCCATTTATATAGATTTCACAATCTTCATCATGAAAGACATTAAAACATAAATTATTTATATCCGTTTTAGTTAATGTTCCAGGATTAAAAGTCTTACGGAGCCATATATCACTAGTATCCCAAGTAGTTCCAATTGGAATACCCGGAGTAATTTTTGTGCCAAATCCACCTTGTCCTAAAGTCCAGGAAGCATCATTATAGCTAGTTGAATACCAGTCCGAGGCAGCAGCTGCTGTAGTGTACTTCCAAGTTTGGATCTGTTTTTGTGAAACTGGTAATATATCACTGAAAGAAATCTGTTTATTAATAATTTTATTGTTTGATGCTTTGATCTTACTAACATCGCATTTCATGATTCTGTCATAAGTCATTAACCCATTAACCTCAGTTTCTACATCAGTGATTTCAGTATATACTGCAGCACTTAGTCCATTATTTGTTTTATAGGATAAAAGATTATTTGCATAAGTATCATATATATTTGTTAGCTCCTCTGGGGTATTAACCATAATATAACTTGCTGAGCCACTGGCATTCCACTGATGATTTTCGACTTTTAAGCCAACACCTCCATATTCACCACAAACTTCAGCTTGAGTTGTACTATTCGGAGATGTAGGTTGGGGATAACTATGCAAGTCATAAATATTCCCCGCATTAGCGTAGGGTCCTCCACTGCCCTGATTTATTAAACGTGATGAATCAAGATTTGCTACTAGCTCTACAAGTCGTGCTGGCTCATATTGACCTTGATCCTCATTAAATATACACCACATAATAATAGAAGGACTATTAAAGAGATTCAAAACCATGCGCTTTAATTCCAATTCATACTCTGCCTTATCTACTGGAGGAGGATTTCCCATATAGGAATTAGCAGACGGCATATCTTGCCAAACCATAATGCCAAGTTTATCGGCCCAGTAATACCAACGTGAAGGCTCCACCTTAATATGTTTTCTTACCATGTTAAACCCAAGAGCCTTTTCTTTCTCAATATCATATTTAAGAGCAGCATCCGTTGGTGCAGTATAAAGTCCATCTGGCCAAAAACCCTGATCTAAAGGACCCATTAAAAAGGTTTCTTTATTATTTAAAAGCAATTTATTTTCTCCATTTATTAAACTCATGGACATTTTACGCATTCCAAAATAACTATTTACAGTATCTATTGTTCTAGCATCCTTCTTCAAATCTACTGTAAGATCATATAGAAATGGATTATCTGGAGACCATAACTTTGCATTAGGAATAGGAATATACAGGATGGTATTTGAACTACCCTTTACAGTTCCTATAACTCTTGTTCCGTCTTTAGCTGTTGCGGTAATTGTAGTTCCCGTAGCTACTCCTATTGTATTTACCGTAAGTTTAAGTCTACTAGCATCTACATCTGGTTCGATTTTTAAGTTATCAATGCTGGAAGTAGTTGCAACCGGCTCTATCCATACTGTCTGCCAAATTCCTGAAGTAGCTGTATACATTATGCCTCCTGGGTGTAAGGTTTGCTTACCTCTAGGCTCTCCAGTTGCATCTGTTGGGTCATATACTCTTACAATTAATTCCTGAGGTCCTGTACCCTTTAAGTATTGTGTAATATCATAACTAAAGGGGTCATAACCACCTTTATGAGTACCAACACTTGTACCATTTATAAACACCTCAGACTCCCAGTCCACAGCACCAAAATTTAATATTATTTTCTTTTGGCGCCAATTTTTAGGCACTGTAAAGCTTTTCTTGTACCATGAACGATCATAATGGGTCATTACCCCTGATAAAGCTGACTCCATTGGATATGGAACAAGTATTTCTCTTTTTAAGTCTTTTCCAACAGGGACAACATCATTTGCTGTACCTTGGTCAAACTGCCATAATCCATTTAAGTTTTGCCAGTCCTTTCTTTGCATCTGCATCCTTGGATATTCTGGAAGAGCACTTTCTGGTGTTACTTGAGATGCCCACTTTGTCATTAATGCTGCCTTTTGCTTTTGCCACCCTGCATATGGAACCACTGTTACAACAGCTATGGCTTCTGCAGTTGTTCCTGTAACATTACCTGATACTGTTACCTTTCCAACTTGAGAGAACAATGACATATCACTTAAATCCCAGGTCACCGGAAGCTGCTTTTTTGTGCCATCACTATATTTTACCGTTACAGTACTTGCAAGTGTTGGATGAGAGTATTGTTGACTAGTTACAGCCAAGGGTTCTATTGAACTAGTTACTATAGGTACCTTACTATCACCAGGCTGATATAAACAATCTACTGGTATAACTTGTTTGATTTGGCTTTGACTAGACCACTGGAGTTTTAAATCCGCTCCACCAATAGCTTGAAAGTATTCCAGTTTAAAATCATATTGTGTTCCTGCCTGTAAACTAATTTTACTACTAGTTTGAGGCACTTCCCAATCATTTAACCAGTGATCAATGATTAACTTTCCATCAATCCATAACTTAAAACCGTTATCACCTACTAGATAGAAGGTATAATCTTCACTATATTTAGGCTGAATCTTTCCTGTCCATCTTACTGAGCACCCTTCTGTTTGTCCAGTACGCTCTTTAAGTATATCTGTAAAACCATTATAAAAGTTTACTGTCTCATCTATATGTGTAGACACAAGACTAGCAAAGTCTGCACTAGTATTAGAGCTACCTTTGTAATAATCGCCCTTTAACCCATGATAGACTATTTCTTCTGCATGAACAGTTGTATAACCTTTTGATTCAAGTAGATTTAGCGTTGAGATACAAAAAAAAGTCATTACTATTATTAACAGTATGTTGAAAGTTTTATTTTTCATTTTTATTTTCAACTCATATTTCCCCTGGGATAAAATCTACTCAACTCCATGTATTAAAAACAAAACGCTAAATTTAGTAGATTTTATCTTTCATTCACACAAGACCGCTACACCTAGTGCAGTTCTCAGGATTGAAATCCATGAACTTCTCATACTTTTATATGAGTGTAGACTATATCACCTACTCAAAGGTAGAGTAGTCGTCTACTCTACTTTTGAGTAGTCACCCATTTCCCCTGCCAAAAGCTTGCAAGGTACAAGAATAAATCTCTAGTCGTTGAACGTTTCCCTCTTCAGGACTTCGCTGCTGATTGCCCATTCCTAAGGCACTTAGGATTTAACCATATGCTATCTAACATTCTTTTCTCTGCTTTCGCCGCTACATAGAAAACTTTTTATTTCTATGATTTCACGCTTAAGCTTATCTCATCTTTACGTTGTAGCGATGTTAGCTTTAGGGGTTTCCAGCAATTAAAGTGATTTGCTGTACGGTTCTCACTATACAGGGGGTCAGTCAACAAAACTTAATTATATGTAAGTTTGAAGGTACTGTGTTGTTACCCCTTCCATATGTTACCTGAATTTTTTATAGGATTTTTGGAAACTTCTTAAAATCGCCTCCTCAATAGTGTTAAGTATTATTTTAATTATAGGTTATAACTCTGCTTTTGTATTTATACTATTCCGTACTTTTTTATACTTTTGATCACTTTATATATCCTTCCGCTTTTAAAAGCTCTGCAATTAATACCGCTCCTCCAGCAGCTCCTCTTAGAGTATTATGTGAAAGACAAACAAATTTATAGTCATATACCTTATCAGCCCTAAGGCGACCAATAGTTATTCCCATTCCTTTTTCAAAGTCTCTATCTAATTTCGTTTGAGGTCTATCTGGTTCTTCAAAATAATGCAGAAATTCTTTAGGAGCGCTTGGAAGATTTTTCACTATTTTCGGTATGATGTAATTATTCCATAACTCAATGATTTTCTCTTTAGAGGGCTTTTTGTCAAACCTTACAAAAACAGCTGCTAAATGACCATCTGTAACTGGAACTCTTATACATTGAGTTGTTATTACTGGCTCTACACCATTTATTATCCTATGACCTTGAACTTTACCCCAAATTTTTAAAGGTTCATTTTCACTTTTTTCTTCTTCACCTCCTATATATGGTATAACGTTATCTATCATTTCTGGCCAATCTTCAAAATTTTTACCCGAACCTGATATAGCTTGATAAGTACAAGCTATTAGGATATTAGGTTTATATTCTAAAAGGGCACTTATTGCCGGTACATAACTTTGTATGGAACAATTAGGTTTAACTGCAATAAAGCCTTTTTTAGTTCCCAATCTTTTTCTTTGAGCATTAATTATCTCTATGTGATGTCCATTTATTTCTGGGATTAACATGGGTACATCATCAATATTTCTATTAGCTGAGTTGCAGGATATAACAGGAACCTCATGAATAGCATATTGTTCTTCTAATACTTTAGTTGCTTCTTTGTTAAGAGAAACTGCACAAAATACAAAATCTACTTCCTTTGATATTTCTTCAATCTCTGAAGCCTCTTTTACAATTATTTTCTTTAAGTTCTCTGGTATAGTGGAAGTCATTTTCCATCTATCTTTTACTGCCTGCTCATAGGTTAACCCTGCTGAATTTTTACTTGCAGCTATAACCTCTACTTTAAACCAGGGATGATTTTCTAAAAGACATATTAGTCTTTGCCCTACCATACCTGTTCCACCAATTAATCCAACCTTCAACTTATCACTCATTTTATTACCTCCAATAAATATATCACAATATTTTTATACAGTTTACACCATAAATAGTATATCTTTATATTTATATGGTATCATGGTGTTATGTATTAGTAAAATTGAAAGATTTGATTAATACGTTCAATTTTTTTGATGAGATTAACATATAAATTTGTGGAGGTAGACATATATTATGGATTTGAAACAATTAAATTCCTTTTTAATGATATGCAAGCTTCAAAGTTTTACCCAAGCAGCAGATGCCCTAGGTTATGCTCAATCAACTATAACAACTCAAATTAAACTTTTGGAAAATGAGCTTGAAGTAAAGTTATTAGAGAGAATGGGCAAAACAGTTACTTTAACTCAAGAAGGTAAAAAGTTATTACCTTATGCAAAACAAATGCTTAAATTAGCCTCAGAAATAAAAAGTAACATATCAACTGAATCTGATCCTAGTGGTGTTCTTACTATTGGAGCTGCAGAATCTCTTTGTGTTCTGAGACTACCAGAAATATTGAAGGAATATAGGAAACTTTATCCTAAGGTAGAGATTTCCTTAAAGTTTGGTAACTGCACAGACTTTAGATATTTTCTTCGTGATAATGTGATAGATGTGGCTTTTTCACTTGGTACCAGAATTGAAGCTGATGATTTTGTAACTGAAATAGCTTTTGATGAACAGATGTTACTTTTGACTGCCCCTGGGCATCCTCTTTTAAATAAAGAAATTATTTATCCTAAAGATATGGAAAATGAGCCTCTAATATTAACCGAACTAGGTTGTAGTTATAGAGCTGTCTTTGAAAATATTTTAAGTCGTTATAATATAAAACCAAATCTAATTCTAGAAACAGGAAGTGTTCAAGCAATTAAACAGTTTACTATGAGTGGCTTAGGGATAACTCTTCTTCCAAGAGTTGCAGTAGAAGATGAATTAGCTCAAGGAAGAATGGTTAAACTGAATTGGTCTGAACCTAATTTTGGTGTAGTATCTCAGGTACTCTATCACAAGGATAAGTGGCTATCACCAGCATTAAAAGCCTTTCTTAAGTTATCAAAAGATATGTTATCCAAGAATAGGTGAAGGAATTATGATATAATTAATTCGAAATAATATAATAACTAACAGTTTACCAAGGAGAATTTATGAAACCCTATAGTGTATTAGATAATTTAGTATTTTTAGATATAGAGACTACTGGCATGGATAGTAAAACTGATAAAATTATAGAAATCCGTGGGTTTAAAACAAAAGATAAGGTATTTACCAAGTTTACCACTTTAGTTAATTCAAATATCAATTATGTTATGAAGGAACTATCAGTTTTTCTGGAAGACCTACCTGTAGTCTGCTATAATGCAACTTTTGAAGAAAGTTTTCTTAAGTTAAGCAATAATTTTTTGGATTTAATAGAGCTTTTTGCCATCCTTTTTCCAGAACTTACGGAATTTAATCTTCAATATTTAACAAAGAAATTTTGCCCTGATTATAATGAGGAAAATCATAGATGCCTTAGTAAGGCTGAAGACATTATTAGGTTACTTAATTATGCAATCAGTAACTTCTATTATGAAAATGGTTATACTCTTCCAATAAGCATTACAGAGCTAGAGGCTTGGAACTGGTATAAGCATCTTACAAAGGTAAATATGAATGATTTAAAAGCTTTTTTAGAAAAAAAAATTAATGTATTTAAAAATAATGTAGTAGAACCTTACCCAGTTATTGCTCTCAAAGATTATGAAAAACTTTTTGAACATAAAAACCTTTGGAGAAGAAATGGTAAGAGTTATTCCTTAAGGACTGAGCAAAGAGATGCCTCCAAATTTATAAGAGAAGGATTAGAAGAGGGTAAAGTTACAATAATAGAAGCTCCTACAGGACTAGGAAAGAGTATGGCTTATTTACTTCCCACATCTATATATACTCATCTTAAGAAAGAGAAGGTTATTATTTCTACTAATACTAAAGGATTACAAAATCAGCTGGTGGAGAAGGATATCCCTAATCTTTTAGAGGTTTTAAATCTAAAAAGCGATGTTAAGTATACCTTAATGAAGGGTAAAAGCAATTATCTCTGTTATGATAGGTTTAAAGATATAGAATATCCTAAGGCCATGAAAACACTTTTAGGCTATGTTTATTTAAAAAGATTAATGATTGAAAAGGGAATTGGGGAGGCAGAAGAAATAAACCATGAACTAAAAGAAAAGTTTAATTTAACCTATCTGATAGAACAATGCTGCTGCGACTCAGAACTTTGTGATGTGGACAGATGTAAATATAAAGAACAATGTTATTATGCTTCAAAGGTGGAGGCTCTAAGGGAAGCACAACTTATTGTAATAAATCATTCCTTATTATTAAAGTGGCCCTATAAAAGTATAGCTCCCCTTGAAAATATTGTAGTAGATGAGGCACATAACCTTACAGCAGAAGTCTATGATGCTTTTGAAAGTAGTATGCTTTCGTATGACTTCGAAAAATTTTTAAAGGATATATATGATACTACCGAAAAAAGTGGATACCTTTATTATTTATCAAGAAAGACTAAAAAGGACAATCTCCCATTAAGTGAAGTAGAGTTAGGAATAGAACATTGTAATACTAATATTAAAAATATTAAAGTTGCCTTTGAAAACTATGTAACTACCCATGGAATAAGCAGAGAATACAATATTAAAGAACATCTAATTAAAAATAACCCTAAGCTAGCAATGATAATAAAATATTTAGACTATCTTAAAGAGGATATATCTAGCTTAAATATAAACTTGGATAAGTCCTGTTCTATTTTAAAAGAAATAGCTACTATTGAAAAAGATAAAAGACTTAAAATACTAACTGAAAAAGTAGAAATCTTAAATAGTTATATTCGGTTACTAGAGGATATGGTAATTCAAAGTAAAGATGGTTATTGCTATTATTTTGAAGTAGATAAGTTTTTTCAATGGTGGAAGATATCCAGTATCCCATTAGATGTATCAGGTGCTTTTTATGAAAAGGTGTTAAATGGAGTTAAAAGTTGCCTCTTTGTATCTGCTACCTTAAGTATAGATAACAGCTACAATAGTTTTAAAAATACTTTGGGAATTAATATTGTTAAATCTCAAAATAAAGAACTAGTAGAGGTTAATCCGATAAAGCCTGTCTTTAACTATAAAGGTAAAAGTACCATCTATGCCATAGAAAATATGGATCCTAATAACATAGAAGCTTTTTCAGAAGAAATGAAAGCTTTTGTTTTAGAACTTTTAAATAATGTAGAAGGTAATATTATTATGCTTTTTACAAGCAGAAAAAGACTTATAGCCTTTAAGGAAGCTGCCTTAGAAGATTTGAGAGTCCTAGCCGTAAGTGTTGTGGAAGTTAAAAAAGATATAGATAAATTGAAATCTAGAGAAGGTAGATATATTTTGCTAGGATCAAAAGGATATTTTGAGGGTATAGATATTCCAGGTGACACCATGACCACGGTTATCTTAGATAAAGTACCTAATATAAATGGAAAAGAACCTTTTTATAAGTCATTAATAGATAGTCAACTTGAGAAAGGAAATAAGTATTGGCAGTCTTATGCAAAAGTGAATTTCCCAATTGTATCAATAGATTTAAAACAGATTTACGGAAGAATTATAAGGACTGAATATGATTATGGTTCTTTATTTATTATGAGTAAATTTCAAAGTGATAATTCCACAGTAAATAAACTTGCCAATCAGCTTCATGGAGTTCCCATTATTCGAAAACATGGAGCAGAGGTCTTTAAAGATTTAAAAGTTCGAGTAACAAGGTGGAAACAAATAAATCTTTATAAGATAATGAAGGAAGTTAAATCTTCGTTAAAAAAGGTTATTTCAGAAAAAAAGAAATCCAAGGAAATTATATCACTTAAGGAGATTGAGGATTTTATAAATAAATTTATGGACTTAGAGTATAGCAAAAGAAAATTGAAGTATGATATAAATATTTATTTAACACAAGGTGTTAGTATTTATATTAATGGTGAAGTAGTAAAATTAGATGCAGTAAATAGGAGTAAAATAAATCAATATTTTAAAGATATTATTTAGTCTTTCTTATCACTCATACATCGCATCTTCCAACCATCATTATTGCATAAAATTATATTTTATGTTAAGACCTTTAAACTTTTACAAAAAATAAAAGGCCCTGTGAAAATCCATTTCACAAGGTCTCCATACCCTATACTATTGTACCCCTAGTGTTGCTATCCAGAGCAGATGTAGCTTCATCAAAAATATTAATTGGCGCCTTTACCAATTCATTTCTTAACAATCCAAACTGAAACTGACCCTCCTTGAACAGTAAAGTTTCCTTTCCCCTCCTCATCTAAGGTTATTATCTCTTTTCTGTTTTCTGTAATATCGTAAAAAGCCTTGCCTGAAAGTTCTTTTCCAAAGCACATATTTTTTATGCCTTCATCTCCATTGCTTATTACCACTGCAATACCAGAGTCCTTATGTTCTTCATCTCCCTTACGTATCCACCCAATTACATTGGGATGATCAAAATAATCTTCTTGCTCTCCATAAGCAAAATCTTTTCTTACCATAAGTAATGGATCTAACATATCCTTTTTACTTGGAACAGGTTTCTCTCCTCCTATACCATAATAGTCCCCATAAAATATGCAGGGATAACCATCTTCTCTTAAAAGAATTAAGGCATAGGCCACAGGTTTAAACCAATCCTCCACCCAGGATTCTAATGCTTGTCCATTCTGTGAATCATGATTATCTACGAAGGTAACTGTGTTTAAGGGTTTTGAAGCAACTAATGAATTTGCAAATATTTTAGTTAAATCATAACTCCTTCCAATTAAGGAAGCTTCATGAAAGTTATAATGAAGAGGTACATCAAATAAATTCATTTTGGTGTTCATGTTAGATAAGTACTCCTCTAATTTATTTACATCTGCATTCCAATACTCTCCTACGGCATAAAAATCATCCGCGGTATTTGCTCTTACTGTGTTTATAAAGTCTTCCATAAAATCCTCATCTATATGTTTTACTGCATCCAGTCTAAAACCATCTAGTTTCAATTCTTTAGTGAGCCATACCCCCCATTGCTTAACTTCCTTAACTACAGCTTCATTGTTATAATCAATGTTAGCATACATAAGATAATCATAATTATTATACTCATCATCTACTTTACTTGACCAATCTTTTCCGTCGCCAACTATCTTATAAATTGAATTTTTATCTGTAGATTTATCCTTATCTGTAGCAGTAAAATGTGTGAAGTTCCATTTGAAACCAGAATACTTATCTCCTCTTCCAGGAAAATAAAATTTTGTCCATCCCTCAATTTCATAAGGTTCTGAAATAACATGTTTCCTATCATTTTCATCAACTTCTATTACCTGAAATTTTTCTGTTTCATCCGCTCCAGCCTTATGATTTAGAACGATATCAGCATATACTTTCAACCCATTTTCACGTAAAGCTTGTACCGCTTCTTTTAATTGTTCTTTAGTTCCATACTTCGTCCTTATGGAACCTTTTTGATCAAACTCACCAATATCATACAAGTCATATATATCATAACCTGTACTATCCTGTCCAGAAGCTTTAGTAACAGGTGGTATCCAAACTCCAGATACACCTAAGGCACCAAGCTTGCTAGCTTCTTTTTTAAGTTTATCCCAATGCTTACCATCATTTTGCACATACCATTCGAAAAATTGTATAATTACATAATTATCCATATTATCAATCCTAACTTAATTAAAATATTATTATTATCTTTTTACTAAGGTGCCTATATATCCAAACTATTAAAATAACAAGGAAATATTAAATCTTTATTTGTTGAAAAAAAATCTGGATCATCATATAAAACTGATAACCCAAGATTAAAACTACTACATATGCAAGAACTGAATAACAATCCTAACTATAATACAGATAGACTGTAAAACTGATTTAGCTTCTATCACTTTATTTAGTCTTCACTAAAGTTGCAGAAATAATATATCGATCCGGAGCATTCCCTACATAATTGAAGGGATAGCAGGTGGTCATAGTAAGTACGGCATGTTCGGAAGGCACGATGACCGTTTTGTCGTCTTCATGTACAATTCGTGTACCGTTTATCTCATAGGTGAATACTCCAGCTGATGTTTGTACAATTAATTCATCACCGATGTTCAAATCACCTATTTGTTTGAAGGATGTTTCGCGATGTCCAGATAAAACACAGTTATCTTCTTCCCCAGGAAGTACACTTTGAAGGAAGTGCCCTACCCCTTTATTCAACTCTTTCTCACTGGTTCCCTGTAGTATTGGAAGTTTCCGATTCAAAGCTGGAATTGTTAGACTTCCAATATTGTCACCCTCCGTAGGATATACAGGGTATAGGCTTTGGTCTAGATAAAGGTTTTGAGATGATAGCTCATATTCCAATGGCTTAGTACTATCTTCCACAAAACTCTTTAAGTTGGCAGAAGCAGCATAACCAGGTTGTGACCATATATTAAACATGGCCCAGGAGATACAGCCTATGCCAAAGGCCATAAATCCTATGGATAGCAGAGTTACCAAGGTGCGCTTGTTCCATAATAGTTTTAATTTATTCATAACGCTTTCTACTTATCCAGCCAATTGCTCCGATAAGTGTTAAAGTGGTTCCCACAAGGAGTATCTTATAGAAAGGTGTGGATGTTTTAGGAAGCTGTCCACCTGTTACAGTTTTTGTAATTGGTGTTGCAGTTTGTGTTGTTGTTTGTTGTGTAATTGGTGTTGTACCAACACTCACTTGTCCCACCCCTCCACTATTATTTACGATTGCCGGAACTAAAATGTCATTGCTAGTAATAGTTACAGTTTTGTTATCCCCAGAGGCTAAAATAATATTGCCGCTTGAATCACTATCTCCACTATAACTTAAAGTATATCCAGTAAAAGCGTCTTCGCTAACTGTATAAGCACCAGCAGACAAAGTATAAATTGTTCCAGGTGATTCAACACCACGCGCTGGACTTGATGCAATGTCAATACTAGAAGTCTTTACATGTAGGATGAAGTTAGTAGCAACTGCAGTACCACCATTATCATTAATAACATGCTTAATTACATGAAGAATTGCTGGGTTTGGGTTTGGGTTAGGTATAGTTGCAGTCTCACAAAATCCATTTGTGATGGTATTGCTGTGCAGTGTCACCGCACCATTTCTTGCAAGCAACTGTCCTTGAACTGTGGCACCAGTTTCCGCTGTTATGGATGTTAATGCCAAGATGTGCCCTACGAAATGAGAGTTTGTTCCTAAGGTGGCGGAACTTCCAACCTTCCAAAAGGTTCTACAAAACCTTGCATTATTAATGAGACTAATATTACTACTTGATGCAGTAATTAGTGTAGCTGCAGTCTTAAATACAAATACACCATTTGGGTCTCCTTGAGCATCCAGAGTTAAGGTTCCCGTTATTTGGAAAGTGCCATCAGCTGAATCGTAAGTACCTGGAGTCAAAGTGGTACCACCAAGTTCAGTAGAAATACGAGTAACGGGCGTTCTTGCCGCAGCATCATTATATGCTGTTACCAGGTCCTCCTTAGCTTTAATTGCTACTGTATCAGCCAAGTGTATTTCTCCACTTACGGTTGTGTTGGTTTGCCCAGTGAAATCACTACCTGGGTACAACCCAACATCTCCACCAACATTACCATCAACGTTGCCTCCAACACTTCCATTAATTATAGTGGTTCCGGTACTAGTTATTGTAGTTCCAGCCAAAATTGCAAAGGTGGAAGTTGTCCCAAGCTTAATTGTAGATTGGCTTTGAGCCTCCACCTTCAATATAGGCGCTGATATCATAACTGCTAATAATATTGTTAGTACTTTCTTATTAAGTTTTTTCATAAGTTTATTTAATCCTTTCAGTTACTAACGCTTCTATTTCTTTTCATCTAGCTTATCATTAATCTTTTCAGCAATGTTCTCCTTAGCACCTTCAAAGGTCTCCTTTAGATCTGCCTTTTTAGACTGAAGTTTACCTTTAAGTTCCAGTTCTTGACTTCCTGTGGACTTTCCCACAGCTTCCTTAGTTTTTCCAATAACCTTATCCTTTACATTCTCAAATTTATCTTTTAAATCTGTCATTTTTACATCTCCATTTCATTATTTTATAATCTTTGTGTGTCTTTAGTTTTTTTGCTAATCTCGATCAATCTAATAATTCCCCAGCCCACTAGTGCATAAACAATCATTCCGATTATAGTAGCCGGTTCTAAAACTGCTTGAGTTTCTACTCCTTTTGCTACTGCAGTCCTAAAAATACTAGTAAAAGGCGCTAAACCCAATTGTGTTAATGAATAAATAAAAGACACGAAGGAACTACTAGGATTAGCTCCTAACAGCTTTAAAATAAACCTAATTGCAAACAAAACCTCTAAAACACCTAAAATGTAATATATATATTTTCTAGTTTTTAAGTTCCCATTATTACTTACCTGTTCTCTATTCTCTTCCATTTTATGATTCCTCCTTATAATTTTTTAAAATTTCTTATTAATAACTAGATAATCCACAAAGCCTGTAACAAATATTATTATGCAGATTTGGGGTAATTGACTTTGGATTGAACCATGACTATTAAACTTAGTAATAGAAATTAATCCTAGGATTACTACAAAGTTTACTATCCCATATAAAAATATTTTTAATATTTGTGATAACATACTTTTTCTCCTAAACATGACCTTCCTCCTTAATAATATCTAACCTCTTCTTCCAAAAACCAAATCAACTACAAATACTATGACTGCTACAACTATCAGCAGATGTATTGCACCTCCACCAACTTTAAGTAAAAACCCTAATAACCAGAAAAATAATACTATTCCTCCTAGCCAACGTAAAAAACCCATATATATCACTTCCTCTCGTGAATTTAATTCTGTTTCGTAATAATTTTAGATAATAAAAAAAGCCCCTTAACTAATTACTAAATGTGACATTTAAATCAGTAAGCGCGACTTTCGCCAAACGTTATTAAGTTATAATAGTATCTTCACAGTTGATTACTATAAAACTAGTATAGCACACTATGAGATTATTAGCAAATAGTAGGAAATTTAGTAAACTATATATTGCCAGCAGAATTCGGATATAGTAGAAACTGCTCTTATTTAATAACCCAGCATGCTTGTGATTGACTTATTGGCGTAAGCAACATAATTGGAATTTTAATACCCGTTTTTCTTAAGGTTAAGGCTTCATTATACTAAACTAATTATGCAATATTTTTTCTAATCTGAATAATATAAGCATATTTTGTTAATTATAAAGTAGGAGGTGATATCATGGAAAACAACAACAACAACAACAACAACAACAACAACAAGAACAATAATAATAATAATAATAATAATAATAATAATAATAAGAACAACAATAACAATAACAATAACAATAAGAACAACGATAACAAC
>JACMJL010000053.1 GCA_014380625.1 Clostridiaceae bacterium | reverse complement strand
TAAAAAGCCATAACTATATAATGATTAAGGCTCTATGAAGTAAATGTATTGTTTTTTTTTCTTTTTATAAATAAGAATAACGATGACTGCTATAATAATTACAGCTATACCAACAATAACTATGTTTTCAACTATACCTATTTGGTTAACTATTACTCCCTTTAGAAAAGTAATTGCATACAGCTTACTGATTTCAAGTGTTTCCATCGAACCTGCCCTGAAAGCGTTATTATTTGTTATTTTCGTACCAACTATCCAGCAGTTACTGCATTGATGCTATTAAACCCATCAAACTCTATGTAGCTTATTTGGTGATTTCAATATAATAAAGTTTTTTTAAATAACAGTGTATATAGAAGTTTCACATTTTTTTATTTTATGAGAAATATACAGTCTCAAAAAATTAACTATATATTCCTCATAATGTATTACTAGTGAATTATATATAAAAAAATTTTTGGAGAGGTGAATATTTTAGTGAAGAGAAACTTTTTAATTTTTACAGCTGTATTAATTTCACTTATGCTTATTCTTACAGCTTGTAGCACTTCAGGTTTTAATGACAAAACTACCAAAGGGAGTTCTGTCAAAACAGCAGATCCTACTCCCCCTGTATATGACTTTGACCCTGTCATTGCTAAGGGCAGCTTTCCCGATATTGCAGTCGATAAAAACGGAAATGTTCATGTTACATATGGACGTATGACTAAATTGTATTACAAGCAGTTTGATGCAAAGACCGGTAAATGGAGTGACGAGAAGGACTTAGATGTTAAAATATTATCCGCAGGCGGTTTTGGAATAGAACGTTCAGACCCTGATATTGTTATTGACAGCAAGAATAACCCTCATATTTTCGCAGGCTCCGAGTATATCTATTTTGACGGTTCAAGCTGGAAAAAGATTAGACCAAGAACTGAAAATTTAAGAGATACTGAATTAGGTATTGATTCGAAGGATAATTTATATATCGTTCATAGAGGTGGAAACTCTCCTGGTGGAGCAATGGGTCTTTTAAAACTTAGTGCCGGTGCAACAAGTTGGGTTGCTTGTCCTGACCCTGACCCAGTATTAGGCACCAGGACAGATCATGTCTATCCCGATTTGTACGTCGGAAAAGATGATACTGTTCATATTGCTTATAGACATGCCTTACCTATGAAAACATCATATATGTTTTCAAAAGATGGTGGAAAGACTTGGACATCAGAAGGTGTCTCAAACGCTGAACCTGAAGCTCCACATATAATTGTTAATAGCAAAAACACAGTATACATAACAGAAGGTGAAGCATATTTTTACACAAGAACTGCAGAAGGTAAATTTGAGAGAGAAGGTCGCGCTATAAAATCTCTAGGAAGGATGCAGCCAGAGCTTGATATTGACTCAAAGGACAACATATATGTTGCATGCTTTAATGGTCTTTACAATATAAGGACAAATGGAACTTGGATTGGCGAAAAAGTAAATGGTATTTATACGGGAAAAACTCTTACTTCTCACACAGGTGCTAAAATAGGCTTTGTTGAAATGGCGGGAGCCAAAGACTTCGTATATGCTATATGGGAAGAAGGAGCAGTAAATGATGAGAAAGGTGCAGATGCTACAAAAACAGATATTGTTGTAGGAAAGATTTTTGCAGATGGAACTTCTAAAGCTGGCTTCTATTAGGTATAACAAGGCGTTTGCCGTTGTTATAAGAATTTATTAAATTTAAAGATTGGGGGCATTAAAATGTACTATAAGAGATTTTAGAAAATTTTAAGCATTTTGCTAGTGGTAACAACATTTATAGGAACATTAAGTGGTGTTATATTATATACACCAAAGAAGGTATCCGCTTCGACCCTTACAATAGTCCCAGAGGCAAATGCACCTGTTTACCAAACATCTACAATAAGCAGCAACTTTAATTATTCGCTTATAATAAAACGTAGTAGTACACCCCGGCATCATGGAAACAATGTGCCACCTATTACAGATACTATTAAGGAAAAACAACAGGTGGTAACTGAAGACAAACTTATCGTAAACAAGGATGGTAAAATTATAGTGATTGTAGAGGATGGTAAGAATAATATACTTCTTCCCATATCTGCTGCTAATATAATTAATATGGCGAATGTGGAGTTGAGAATAGGAAATGTAACAGTGACAATTCCTGCCGAAGTCATTAAGGCACTTGTTGAAGCCATGGGTAAAGAGATACCAAAAGATTCTCAAATTTCAGTTAAAATTGAAACGATAGTCGGAGATGCCAAAAAGATTCTAGAGGGAAAAGCTACTATTCCAAGCGGAATCCTCAAGGTTGTTGGAGAAATTTACAATTTTGAGTTAAGTGGTGTTACGACGAGCGGAAAGGAAACCAAATTAACCTCATTTAGTAAGCCTATAAAAGTCACTATTCCTTATAATTCGAATCAAGTGAATGAAGACCTTTTAGGAGTATATTTTTACAATGATAAGATCTCAAAATGGGAGTATGTGGGTGGAAAGATTGATAAAGTAAACAAAAAGATGGAGGTTGATTTGAGTCACTTCAGTACTTATGGGGTTTTAGAGTATAATAAGACTTTTGCTGATGTAGCTGAAAACTATTGGGCATATAACACTATAAAAATACTGTCTGCAAAGCATATCATAAATGGGTTTGATGATAACAGATTTGCTCCTATGGAAAATACCACGCGGGCTGAGTTTGTAGCTATGATTTCAAGAATGTTAGGGCTAAAAGCTACTAGTAAAGTACCATTTAGTGATGTGGATGGAACAAAGTGGTATGCAGCTGACGTTGCGGCCGCATTTGAAGCCAAACTAATAACAGGCAAAACTACAACTACATTTGAGCCAGAAAGTAGTATAACCAGAGAAGAGATGGCCGCGTTGACGGTTCGAGTGTATGAGATGTTTAAAGGCAACAATACTGTAAACCCAAAGGCGACATTTGCAGATTATAATTCAGTATCTGAATGGGCAAAAGGATATGTGGATGTAGCCTATAACATAGGATTGATGAGAGGCAATGAGAGCAATCTTTTAAATCCTACTGATAAAGCAATCCGTTCAGAAGTAGCGCAGGTAATTCTAAATCTTTATAAAGTCATTAAATAATTTTAGAGAGTTATTCAAATACCTTAAACTCTAAAAGTATTTAATGAATCACAAAGGGATGGGGAATTTACCGCAGCTCTGCTGCGTGAGACAAATTTGATACCTCGCGGTCTCTGCCGCGAGGAGATTCATTTCTAAAGAAACCTTTTACATAAGACAGATTTTGCCCTTCTAACTCTTTAAAAAAATCTAACCTATTTAAGGGGGTGATAGCAATATTGATCACTTAAAAATAGAAGATACAGCTTATCAAAGTCACTTCTTAGTTACATTATAATCGACATCGTTGTAACTTATAAAATATAAATAATAAGAAGAAAGAAGGAAATAGTAGTATGGTTAGAATTAACGTTAGAAAACAGAAGTGTATAAGTTTGATAGTGATATTTTCAATGTTAGTGAGTATGTTTGCCGTTATAAGTCTTTACCCTATTAAAACTAAAGCGGCAACAACTGCCTTAAACCCTGTGGAAGATAGCTTTATTATGGGTGGGACAAATTCTACAGGAGACAAAACGGTAACCTTGCTTTTGAAGTCAGCTGTGGATACAGATAAGCTATTATCCTTTAATAGTAAGGATAATAGTACAAGTAACCCTGAACTTGTAATAATTAGTAGTTCATCCACCGAAGAAGTAATAAATGAAAACTTCACTTCAAGTGCATCTAATTTTACGGTCGTAAATGGTGGAACTTGGAATGTATCAAATGGAAGGTATGCGCTTACAAGTCCTGCTAACGTAGCACCTCTAGGTAATATAAGCGTAAATAATACAAGTGTTACAGGTGATTTTACAATAAAGACTTTGGCAAAGGTAATTGGAACTACATCTACATGGGATGATTTTTCGGTAATATTTGGCTATCAGAATGCAAGTAATTATTATTTTGCATCCTTTAATGAGTCAAATGACCTAAATACAAACGGTGTATTTAAGATCGTTGGTGGTACAGCGACTCAAATACTTGATTTCACAACTATCATAGCATCAGGAACGGATTACAATGTTGAGATAAACCGTACTGGAAGCAGTATCGAGGTTAAGTTGGCTGGAATAATCCTTGGAAGCATATCGAATAATATAAATTTAGATGGAAAAGTAGGTTATGGCTCCAAAAATGATGCTTGCGAATTTGATAACTTAATAGTATCAATACCAGTCAGTGGCTCAACTCCAACACCGACCCCAACACCTACACCAACCCCAACACCTACTCCAACTCCAACGCCAACCCCAACCCCAACACCTACCCCAACTCCAAGCAACTATATAATCAATGAAGCGTTCACATCAGGTACTGGAAATATGACAAAGGTTAGTGGTGGTACATGGGGAGTAGTAAGTGGAAGATATGATTTGTCAGCTCCTGCAGCAGGAACTGTAATTGGTAATATCGCAACACACAGCACTAGTATATCAGGCGATTTTACTCTTACAACAAATGCAAAGGTAGAAAGTAACACAGCCTCTGCATGGGATGATTTTGCAGTTATATTCGGATATCAGGATGCCAGCAACTATTATTTCGCATCCTTTAACGAATCTAATGATGCAAGCACAAACGGTATTTTTAAAGTAGTAAGTGGTACTTCTACACAGCTTGCAGATTTTACAACAATGATAACTGCTGCTACTGATTATTCAATAGAAATTAACCGAACAGGAAGCACTATAACTGTAAAACGTAATGGAACAACAGTAGGGAGTACTTCAGACGTAACATATACAAGCGGTAAGGTAGGTTATGGAACTAAAAATGATGCAGCTAGCTTTGATAACTTAAAGGTAATAGCGACATCATCAGTAACACCAACACCAACACCTTCAATAACACTATCGTACGCTGAAGGCGGCCCTAGTGCACTAGACCCTGATTCGTTAGGTTTCCCAAAATTCTATATTGACAGTACATCAGGAAATGACAGCAATGCTGGAACTATTGATGCACCATGGAAATCTGTTTCAAAAGTAAGTAACCATGCTGAAACCGCAGCTCAAGGTACACATTATTTATTCAAGAGAGGACTTGTATATGCCAACTCTCAGACTGATTTTTATAACATAAACGGAGCTGATGGCAAACGAATCGTATTCGGTGCATATGGACCTTTGATAGCTAGCAAACCAAGATTGGATAACATCCAATTTTATGGCGGTACATACTTGATGATACGCGACCTGCACTGTAAACAAATTGTTGTCCGTAGTGGAACTTCGCATACCATTATTTATAACAACGAAGTATCGGGACAAGGCAAACAAGGGATAGCTGCATTTAAAAGAGTAAACCATATTTCGATTGTAAGTAATTATCTGCATGATGTTGCATACAGCGGAGAAGATGTAATAGTACTGCATGCAGAAAGCTGGGTTCAATCTACCTATGAATATGATATTGGCAGTCATCACTGGATTATGGATAATACTATTATGATGTCTGGCGGAAATGAAGATGGGATCGACATTTGCTCCGAACATGGAAGTAGCAATGATAGAGCAATTGATTTTAAAGTCATTGGCAACAGAATTATGGCTCAACCAAATAGCGGAGACACAAATAACGCAGTTCAAATCGGACACTGGTCCGAAAAAGCATGGGTCATGGGGAACATCACAGGCGGCAACACAAAAGAGGATTCTATGCGTCTTGGTCCATGGCAGGATTCATGGAAAGGCGTAACTGAAATCGCTCAGCATTACCAAGTCAGTGGAAATGCATCCTTCTTTAATGGTACCGCTGGTGCTAATATCCGTATAAACTTTGACCATGGAAAAGTTTTTCATAACACACTCCTTTCCACTACTTGTAATGGATTTAAATGGATTACCTCCACAGGCGTAACCACAGCAGACAACATTACGACGAGCAGCAATGTTCCTGGAGTTAGCTATCCAAATTTATCTGATAGCTTTAACAAGGACCCGCGCAATTGGAATGAAATAAGATTTCTAGAGTATTTCATCCCAGATGCAAGCTGGTCTGGCAACAATGGAGACGCGACCATCGGTGCATTCGACAAAGACGGCAAACGTTTAGGAATGAAAATGGAACCATTGAACGGTTCTCTCGAATGGATGGGGCCTCCATTAGTACAACTTAAATGTCAGGAAATTGGCATTACATTCTAAGAAATGTCAGCCCCTGTTACCGGAACAGTTCTTGGTAACATAGCAACACATGCCACAACAATATCAGGTGACTTTACGCTTACTACAAATTCAAAGGTTGTAAGTAACACAGTTTCAGTTTGGGATGACTTTGCAGTTATCTTCGGCTAACAGGATGTCAACAACTACTACTTTGCATCATTTAATCAATTCAATGATGCAAACACAAATGGTAATTCAAAGTGGCAGGCGGTAAGGTTGGCTATGGTTCAAGGAATGACTCCTGCGAATTTGACAACTTGCTTGTACCATAATCTTTAAGTAATTTTGAAGGGTCTGACGCATAAGCAACTATGTGTCAGGCTCTAAAAGTTTTTCAAATTTCATGTTACGTATAATGCAAGCTGCTGGGTTCTTCATTTTTACTAATTGTCAAGACACCACACCATTAGTGGTGCCTAGGGACTTAATACATCAAAGGGGCAAAACTGAAATTACTTAGTTTTGCCCCTTTAAGCTCTTTTACATATAATTGATTAGATGCGAGGTTTATATGTATAAAGTTTTGATTGTTGAAGATGATCTCCAAAGAAGAAGGGCTTGAGTATTTTTAAAGATTGGAGAAGTATGCATTCACTATCCCTAAACCTACACTACACGGGTGAGTCTTTTAGTAACTATTTAAGCAAAAAGAGGATTGCAGAAGTGAAAAAACTTGTCCATCTTGATCAGTATAAAATCAATTAAATTTTAAAAAATGGTAGGCTTTAATAATGCCGAGTATTTTTACAGGCAATTTATGCGCTTTGAAAAAATGCATTTCGCAGAATATAATGCAGCGATAAAAAACCAAAAGTCTGTTCTTAAAGTTAAGACGCTAAGACGCCAATAAAAGGAGTGTCGCAAAATACATCAGGATGTATTTGCGGCACTCCCATTAAATATGTCTTGCGCTATGAAGATATTTAATGATTCTTAAGGGGTGTAGAATTCTCTGTAGCTTGCTGCGTTGATAAATTAGTTGCTACATCCAAGCTTGCTGCGAGGAGATTCATGGAGTAATCACAAGCTGAGGCGTATTTGCAGTATTTTCTTTACTATTGAATTGGAAGAGCTTGTTGGATTCATCAGGCGCCTTAATACACAATGTAACTAAATCATCACCGGACACCTGGCTCTGAACATAGCTAGTTACATCAAATTCATAGTATGCAGCAGTTCCATTTACAGCGCATGTTCCAAGTGTTGAAGAGGTTGCAGGTGCATTGCTCCAATTAACGCCAGTTTCTGTCCAACTGTCTGTAGTACAGCCATAGGATGTCAAAATTATGCTGGTCGTATCGTCCGCATTCATTCCGTATACTCTCAATTTGGCACTACTAACGGATATTGCGCTTGACACATTAAATTTTAGGTATGTGTTTCTATTATAATCAAGGTTTGTACCCAAGGCTTCTTTAATCTCAAGTGTAGTTGCCGTACCATAGTTGGTACTTGAACTTGTACCACCCTTTACAAATGCATCCGCAGTAGCAGAAAGAGTAATGATTGTAGGAGTAGGCGTGGGAGTAGGAGTTGGAGTTGGAGTAGAGCCACCTCCAGTTACATATACCTTTAAGTTATCAAAATCAGCTGCATCGTTCTTTGTTCCATAACCTACCTTACCGCTCATATATGTGCTGTCGGTAGCTGTACCTACTGTATTCCCGTTAAGCTTTACCGTTAGGGTACTTCCTGTACGGTTAACTTCAATAGAATAATCCGTAGCGGAGGTTATTGATGTTGAAAAATCTGCAAGCTGAGTAGCAGTTCCACTAACTACCTTAAATATACCATTTGTACTTGCATCATTGGATTCATTAAAGGAAGCAAAGTAGTAGTTGTTAGAATCCTGATAATCAAATACAACGGCGAAGTCATCCCAAGTAGAACTGGTATTGCTTACCACCTTTGCATTTGTAGTAAGGGTAAAGTCACTGGATACACTTGCGCTGTGGGTTGCTATGTTGCCGAGTACAGTGCCTGATGCAGGAGACGTAAGAGCATATCGTCCGTTTGATACTCCCCAAGTTCCGCCGCTAACCTTGGTCATATTGCCAGAACCTGAACTGAATGCTTCATCAATTACAAGATTACCTGGTGTAGGTGTAGGGGTGGGTGATGGTGTAGGAGTAGGTACAGTTGTCCTAAAAGGCCTTTGCAAAGAGGGGAAGCACCAAGCTTTTCCTGTACCAAGGTATTGTATGGGTCTAGAGGATGAGATCCAACTGTTATAGGTCGAATCATTATAAACTGCACTCATGGCATCAATAAGGTTACCACCCCAGCTAGTCTTTGAGGGCATCATTTGACCACTTGGATTCTGTTTCCACCAGTTGAGGAAGTAATCTACCGCTTTCTTTATTGTGCCACCATCTGAAGGAGTGTAGTTAAAAAGGTCCTCACCTGTTGCATTTCTTATTATCCAGGCGCCCTCTGTCATGGCAGATAGTGCAAAGTATGTATACCACAGACCTTTACCTTCCCTTTCAATTTCAGCGGGCATCCCACCATCAGACCTAATATTATTGTCTATTGACCACTGCATCTTTGATTTAGCAGTAGCCATACCATTGGTATCATCAAGCAAGTGAGCTGCAGCGGCATGAGCGTTTGCTGCCCAGTCAAGCCAGTTGTTGGTTGCCCAGCTTGTACCATAGATATTGTTTACAGCCTTTCCAATAAAAACATTTGTTACCCAGTTCTTAAACTTATTTTTATCTGTAGAAGACCACCCGCTATAGTTATAAATCAAATCTGCAGCTTTTACAAGAGCACCACCATCGTAGCACATAGTAAGAGGTCCATCAAATCCAGATACGTTTGTGTTGGTATATGCCCAATCATTAAGTATCTCAACAACTTTGTTCGCATATGCAGTTTTGTTTGGTGCATTTAAGGAATATGCAAGGGCAAGTGTTAAAGCGGCTTTTGTATCTCCATCCAGACTTGCCTTAGCCGCATTATGAGCAGCTTGATCATC